>NZ_CP159355.1:0-67500 GCF_052588255.1 Streptococcus sp. KHUD_012 | reverse complement strand
TTCTGAAGAGTTTAGAATCTGTTGGGATGCTGGAGTTCAAGGATCGGGCGATTGGTTCTTTGTCTGGTGGTCAGAAACAGCGGGCTGTCATTGCTAGGATGTTTGCTTCAGATCCGGATATCTTTGTTTTAGATGAACCTACGACAGGGATGGATGCGACGACAAAGAGTGATTTTTATGAGTTGATGCATCACAGTGCGCATCACCATCAAAAATCTGTTTTGATGATTACGCATGATCCTGAAGAGGTTAACCAATTTGCGGATCGGAATATTCATTTGGTTCGCGACCAGAGCTCTCCTTGGAGATGTTTTAATGTCCATGATACTGAAGGGGAGGGTGACCATGCTTGATTTATTCCAGTATGATTTTATGCAACGGGCCTTGTTGGCTATGGTTGCCATGAGTCTTTTTTCTCCTGTATTAGGGATTTTCTTGATTTTAAGACGGCAGAGTCTTATGAGTGATACGCTAAGTCACGTCTCTCTTGCGGGTGTCGCTTTTGGGCTTTTCCTTGGGATCTCTCCAACGCTCTCGACCATGATCATTGTCATTATTGCTGCGGTTTTTCTTGAGTATTTGCGGACCTTATTTAAGGACTTTATGGAGATCGGGACGGCAATTTTAATGTCCACAGGTCTTGCCCTAGCTTTGGTACTGATGCGTGGTGGTGGAAAAAGCTCGATGAGCTTGGATCAGTATTTGTTTGGTTCTACCCTAACCATTACGGATGAACAGGTGATCGCCTTGTTTGTGATTGCTTTTGTTGTATTAGTGTTGACGGCCTTATTCTTGCGTCCTATGTATATTTTGACCTTTGATGAAGATACGGCCTTTGTAGATGGCCTTCCGGTCCGGACCATGTCCATTTTATTTAATGTGGTAACGGGGGTTGCTATCGCCTTAATGATTCCTGCAGCAGGATCGTTATTGGTTTCAACCATCATGGTCTTACCGGCTAGTATTGCGCTGAAATTAGGGAAGAACTTCCGTGGGGTCATGCTGATTGCGGTCATCATTGGTTTTATCGGGATGTTTAGTGGGTTGATTTTGTCTTATATTGCAGATACACCAGCGAGTGCCAGCATCACGCTTTTATTTGTGGCACTGTTCTTGCTTGTGAATCTTGGATCACGTTTGAGGAAATAGATATGAACTTTAAAAAATTTGGTTGGTTATTGTTAGTGGCTTTAACACTTGTTTTGACAGCTTGTGGCAAAAGTCAGAGTCAAAATGGGAAATTAAAAGTGATGACCACTTTTTATCCTGTTTATGATTTTACAAAAAATATTGTCGGAGATGAAGGAACGGTAGACCTGCTCATTGGAGCGGGATCAGAGCCTCATGAATATGAATTGTCTGCTAAGGGGCGGGCTATGATTCAAGATTCGGATGTTTTCGTCTATGAGAATGAAAACATGGAAACGTGGGTTCCAAATCTTTTGAAATCAATGAAGGATAAGAAAACCAAAGTGATCGATGCTACCAAGGGTATGGTCTTGCTTCCTGGATTGGAAGAGGAACATGAACACGAAGGGGGCGAAGAACACCATCATGAATATGATCCTCACCTTTGGCTCTCTCCACATCGTGCCATGAAGATGGTAGAATCGATTCGTGATCAGTTGGTCGCAGCTTATCCAGATAAGAAAAAGACGTTTGAGAAAAATGCCCAAGCCTATCTGAAGAAATTACAGGCTTTGGATCAAGCTTATCAGGATGGATTGAAAGATGCGAAGCAAAAGAATTTCGTGACCCAACACGCGGCTTTCCGTTACTTGGCCTTGGATTATGGATTAAACCAGGTGGCCATTTCAGGGATTTCACCTGATAGCGAGCCTTCTGCTGCACGATTGCGTGAATTGACAGAGTATATCAAGAAAAATGAGATCAAGGTCATTTACTTTGAGGAAAATGCTTCTAAGTCCTTGGCGAAAACCTTGTCTTCTGAAGCTGGTGTTGAGTTGGCTGTCTTAAATCCTTTGGAAAGCTTGACGGATCAAGAAATGAAAGATGGCGAAGACTACGTGTCTGTTATGAAGGAGAATCTGAAGGCGCTAGAGAAAACAACGTCACAAGCTGGTAAGGATATTCAACCGGAACATGAGGAAGATGCTAAGACGGTTCAAAAGGGCTATTTCGAGGATAGTCAAGTTAAGGATCGTAGCTTAGCAAATTATGCAGGTGATTGGAAATCCGTTTATCCATACTTGCAAGATGGAACCTTGGATCAGGTCTTTGATTATAAGGCAAAATTAAATCCAACTATGACGGCTGCTGAGTATAAGGAATATTATACTAAGGGTTACCAAACAGATATTGATCGGATTAAGATTGATAAGGATTCAATGGAGTTTTATCAAAAAGGATCTTCTAAGAAATATACCTATAAATACGTAGGTAAGCACATTTTGACTTATAAGAAGGGAAATCGTGGTGTTCGTTATCTATTTGAAGCCAAGGAGAGCGATGCGGGAGACTTCAAATATGTTCAATTTAGTGACCATGAAATTACTCCGGTAAAGGCAGCTCACTTCCACATTTTCCATGGAGGAAAGAGTCAAGAAGCGCTTTATGATGAGTTGGAAAATTGGCCAACTTATTATCCTTCGAACTTATCTGGTTTAGAAGTGGCACAGGAAATGCTGGCTCATTAAAAGTTGTATCAAAAGAGAGACTAGGACTGATTATCCCGGTCTCTTTTTGATTAAAAATGGGGAGTGAAGCTTGTCAAATGCATGAAAATACGTTACAATGAAAGGGCTTTAAACTAAAAAAATGTATGGGGAATTTTAAATGAAAAAAGTTGGTGCAATTCTTGTGAGTCTTCTCAGTGTGGTCCTGTTGGTAGCTTGTTCGCAACAGGGAACGAGCAAAAAATCAACCACTTCTTCTAGTCAAACGACGACCTCTTCTGAAGTCAAAAAGACGGCTGCTTCTAGTTCGGAAGTGAAGGAGAAAGAAAAAAAAGAAGAGAAAAAAGAAGTGAAGAAAATGGATCTTGAGGCTATTGCCAATGGAGATTACAGCAGTATTGCTGGGGTCTGGCAAGATGATAAAGGAAACAAGCTAGTCTTTAACGACAAAGGGTTGGTCTCACAAGAGTTAGAGGGCTATGGAGCTTCTTTGACGGATTATGGAACCGCCTCAGAAGGCATTTATGGTGGTCGTGATGGGGGCTTCTTGTTGGAGTATATTCCTGCGGGAGTAACCATTGGTGATCAGGTCGACGATCAAGGACAAGTCGTCTTTAAGGATACATCAGATGCCTCTAAAAACCGCTTGTGGTCTGGTGTTGGTATCGCTAGTTTTGGGGAACAAGGCTCGATCTACTATCATGTAGGAGATGAATAACGGAAAAAAGAGGCTGGGACAAAAGTCCTAGCCTCTCAATTATTTTTAGATTGTCGAGCAAGACGCAGTGGTTGAGTGGGCTCTACTACGCTGATTTCATCAGCTTTTACAGCCCTACTCAACTGTGCGGAGGTGGGACGACGAAATCGAATTCTAACGAATGACCGATTTCTGTCCCACTTTCTTTTTCTTATGCATGTGGGGGGAGCCATGAAAGGTCAAACTGGAGCAATTGGGCTTCAAGGAGATCTTGATGGGAAATCTCTTGTTTCTCTTTGCCATCTAATAGGGCTTTTTGGATGAAATAGGCGCCTGCAGTGTGTGAGTTGGCGCAAATTTTGAGCTCATGATTTGGAAGATGGAGAAGAACTTCTTTAAAGAGAGGGAGGCCCAGATCATAGATTGGTTTTCCTGGGAAGGTTGGGTAGAGTCCAAGGACCGACCAGATGTACCAAGCAGATAGGCTACCGTTGTCCTCATCACCTGGATAGGCTTGGAAATCTTGATGAAAAGCTTGAGAACGGATCTGGTGGATCAGGAGATTGGTGTATTCGGGATGAAGGCTGTGACGGAAGAGGTAGGGAATGTGAAAGCTGGGTTGATTGGAGATGGCAATCTGCCCAAATGGGGCTTGGGCCATTTCACTCATTTCGTGGATTTCATAGCCATATCCTCTTACGTCAAATTGAGGTCTTTGATTGGCCAGATCCAGCAGTCGTTGGGTGAAGGCTTTTTTACCGCCCATTAGCTCTATCAGGCCGGAGAGGTCGTGTAAGGCTCCAAAAGTAGCCTGGGTGGCAGAGCATTCTGCATAATCTCCTCCCCAGCTAGTAGGAGAGAAGGGTTCTTTAAAGTTTCCATTGGTGGATCGTGCTCTCATAAAGCCTGTTTGGGTATCATACAATGTTCGGTAGGAGAGGCTGGAAGTAGCATACTGAGTAGCCGTTTCTGTCTGACCCAATTGCTTGGCAACGGTAGCAATGCAAAAATCACTATAGGCATAATCGAGGCTATGGCTCACACTTTCGTGAAAATCATCGGGTAGGTAGCCAAGGGCCTTGTAGCTTTCATTACCATGGCGACCAAAATGTTGAGTAGGATCTGTTTTTTGGGCCGTCTGGAGCATAGCTGTGAGCATGTTTTCATGTAGGTCTGGTGCGATCCCTTTTGTGACAGCATCCGCAAAGACTCCATCGATGAGAGTACCTGGCATCATCCCTCGTTCATCTGGGGCCAACCATTTTGGTAGAAAATTAGTATCTTGGTAAGTGTTTAAAAATCCTTCGAGAAAGTGACGGTAGTAATCGGGGTAGACAAGGCTAAAGAGCGGAAAAGATGTTCGGAAGAGATCCCAGAATCCGATATTGGTATAAGCTTTTCCTGGTTTGATTTCATTATGAGTGACATCCAGGTGCCAGTCATTTCCCGTGCTATCTGTTTCATAAAAGGTTTGAGGGAAAAGGAGGAGTCGGTAAAGGCAATGGTCGAAAAAGGCTTGGTCACGCCCTCCGGCATCTTTTACTTCAATTCGTTTTAGCAGCTGATTCCATTGATCGGATGCTTCTTTTTTAGCTTCCTCTAGAGAAAGGTTGGGAAGATGGCTGTGAGCCATGTCTTGGGACAGATAAGAAGTTCCTAATTGAACGGTCACTTCCTTGCTAGAAAAGGTGAGAAAGAGATCATGATCGATGTGAGTGACGCTCTCAATCGGCTGGCTAAATTGCCACTGGAGATAGAGAGAGTAGGAAGTATCTGCAGTATGGGCCTGATCCAGAATGCGGAAGTGGCAGGTTTGGTCTGTCAGGGTCAAGTCCTCTAGTTCCTTTGCTGCATGAAAACAGAGAGTCAGCTTTTCTGTTGCTCGAAAGCGCATGACAGCCCCGTAGCGGCTTGGAACCAGCTCGCTTTGAATCTGATAACGTTCCGAAAAAATACGGAGGTAGTGAGGCTGGAAAACGGCTTCTTTCATCGAATAACTGCTTTGGCGACGGAAGAGGTCGGAACTTGCAATATTTCCTGTGATGGGCGTGATGAGGCACCAAGCGTAGTCTCCTATCCAAGGACTAGGCTGGTGGGTGAGGCGAAATCCCTGAAAAATAGGGAGATTGGGGTTGAAAAACCAAGCCCCTTGTTCGTGTGTCGTCTGGGGAAGGAAGTAGTTCATCCCAAAAGGGACCCCGGTATAAGGAAGGGTATTTCCGTGGGAATAGTGGGGATGATTATCGCTTCCCCAGCGGGTATCGATGGTCTGGCAATGTGTGCGCATCTTGTCTCCTTTTTCTTCATCAACCTTAAATGATCTGTGATTTTCTTGGAACACGCGGTGGTATTTTCTTCATTGTATCAAAGTGTTGTCAAATATGATAGCGTTTTTATCAAATGGAAAATTTAGTAGAAAAAGGGCTATAGTTTGCGTATGTATTTCCCTTTTGAAATCTTTTATACTGAATAGGAAAGAATCGATACGTGTGAGGAAAATAAATGACCTATTCAAAAGAAATTGTGCGAGAATGGTTGGATCAAGTGGCTGAGCGAGCTAAGGAGTACCCTGAGTGGGTGGATGTCTTTGAACGTTGTTATACAGACACTTTGGATAATACAGTTGAAATTTTAGAAGACGGTTCAACCTTTGTGTTAACAGGGGATATCCCAGCTATGTGGTTGCGTGACTCAACGGCTCAATTGAGGCCTTATCTTCATGTGGCTAAAAGAGATCCCCAATTGCGCCAGACCATTGCTGGTTTGGTCAAACGTCAGATGACCTTGATTCTCAAGGATCCTTATGCCAACTCTTTTAATATTGAGGAGAACTGGAAGGGTCACCACGAGACCGACCATACCGATTTGAATGGCTGGATTTGGGAGCGCAAGTATGAAGTGGATTCGCTTTGCTACCCCTTGCAACTGGCTTATCTTCTTTGGAAGGAAACTGGTGAGACTAGCCAATTTGATGAAACCTTTGTCACAGCGACCAAGGAAATCCTTCATCTCTGGACAGTGGAGCAAGACCACAATAACTCACCATACCGTTTCGTCCGTGATACCGATCGTAAGGAAGATACCTTGGTAAATGATGGCTTTGGGCCAGATTTTGCTGTGACAGGAATGACCTGGTCAGCTTTCCGTCCAAGCGATGACTGCTGTCAGTATAGCTACTTGATTCCGTCCAATATGTTTGCAGTGGTTGTCTTGGGCTATGTGCAAGAAATCTTTGCAGACTTGAATCTAGCCGATAGTGAAAGCATCATTGCTGATGCCAAACGCCTGCAAGCTGAGATTCAAGAAGGGATCGAAAAATACGCTTACACGACTAACAGCAAGGGCGAGAAAATCTATGCCTTTGAGGTAGACGGTTTGGGAAATGCTAGCATCATGGATGACCCTAACGTACCAAGTTTGTTGGCGGCTCCCCATCTGGGCTATTGCGACATCGACGATGAAGTCTACCAAGCTACTCGTCGGACGATTTTGAGTCCTGAAAATCCCTACTTCTATGAAGGGAAGTACGCAAGTGGGCTCGGAAGTTCTCATACCTTTTATCGCTATATCTGGCCGATTGCTTTATCCATTCAAGGATTGACAACGACAGATAAAGCTGAGAAAAAACATTTGTTGGACCAGTTGGTTGCCTGCGATGGAGGTACGGGCGTCATGCACGAAAGTTTCCATGTAGATGATCCAACTAAATACTCGCGTGAATGGTTCTCTTGGGCCAACATGATGTTCTGTGAATTAGTCTTGGATTACTTGGATATTCGCTAATGAGCTATCGCTCGACAGATTCTTGTAAAGAATCACAAATAGATCTTTAAATTTAAGTTAGAATGAGGTTTTACTCATGGAAAATGTTGTTGTACATATCATCTCTCACAGTCACTGGGATCGTGAGTGGTATCTACCTTTTGAAAGTCACCGCATGCAATTGGTGGAACTGTTTGACAATCTCTTTGATCTTTTTGAAAATGATCCGGAGTTCAAAAGTTTCCACTTAGATGGACAAACCATTGTTCTCGATGACTATTTAGAAATTCGCCCTGAAAACCGCGACAAGGTGCAGCGTTATATCGACGAGGGCAAACTCAAGATTGGTCCCTTCTACATTTTGCAGGATGATTACTTGATCTCCAGTGAAGCCAACGTCCGCAATACCTTGATTGGACAAGCTGAATGCGCCAAATGGGGCAAATCTACTCAGATTGGTTACTTCCCTGATACCTTTGGAAATATGGGGCAAGCTCCTCAACTCCTTCAAAAATCAGGGATCCACGTAGCAGCCTTTGGGCGTGGGGTCAAACCAATCGGATTTGACAACCAAGTCCTCGAAGATGAGCAGTTTACCTCTCAATTTTCTGAAATGTACTGGCAAGGGGCGGATGGTAGCCGTGTGCTAGGTATTCTCTTTGCCAACTGGTACAGTAATGGGAACGAAATTCCAGTGGATAAAGATGAAGCTTTGGCTTTTTGGAAACAAAAATTGGCAGATGTTCGTGACTATGCCTCCACCAACCAATGGTTGATGATGAACGGCTGCGACCACCAACCAGTTCAACGAAACTTGAGTGAAGCAATTCGCGTGGCTAACGAACTATTTCCTGACGTGACCTTTATCCATAGCTCTTTTGATGAATATGTGCAAGCAGTGGAAAGTGCGCTTCCTGAGCAATTATCAACAGTTACAGGAGAATTGACCAGTCAGGAAACCGATGGTTGGTACACACTGGCAAATACGTCTTCCTCTCGGATTTATCTCAAGCAAGCCTTCCAAGAAAACAGCAACTTGCTCGAGCAAGTGGTGGAACCTTTGACCATCATTACTGGTGGGCACAACCACAAGGATCAATTGACCTATGCCTGGAAGACACTCTTACAAAATGCGCCACACGATAGTATTTGTGGATGTAGCGTAGATGATGTTCACCGTGAAATGGAAGTTCGTTTTGCCAAGGTCAACCAAGTTGGAAACTTCGTCAAGACCAACCTTCTGAACGAATGGAAGGGTAAGCTAGCAACTCAAAAAGCCCAGAGTGAGCACCTCTTTACGGTCATCAATACTGGCTTGCATAATAAGGTGGATACCGTCAGCACGATTGTCGATGTAGCAGTTTGTCCGTTTAAGGAATTGCATCCGACAGAAGGCTTCAAGAAAATGGCCGCTTTGACCTTGCCAGACTACCACGTAGAAGATTTAGATGGGCATCTTGTAGAAGCAGAGATTGAGGACTTGGGAGCAAGCTTTGGCTATACCCTGCCTAAGGATAAATTCCGTCAACCTTATATCGCGCGTCAAGTGCGCGTGACGGTTCCGGTTCACCTAGCGCCTCTTTCTTGGACCACCTTCCAGCTCTTGGAAGGCAAAGCACCTCATCATGATGGTCTTTTCCAAAATGGGGTGATTGATACGCCATTTGTAACCCTTAGTATCGATGATGGCTTGACCCTCTATGATAAAACGACCAATGAGGCTTATGAGGATTTCCTTCGTTTTGAAGATCGTGGTGATATCGGTAATGAATATATCTACTTCCAACCAAAAGGAACCGAGCCGATCTATGCGGAGTTAACAGCTTATGAGGTCTTGGAAAACAATGCTCGCTATGCCAAAATCTTGCTCAAGCATGACTTGACGATCCCGGTTAGCGCGGATGAACAATTGGATGCGGAGCAAAGAGGCATTATCGAGTTTATGAACCGCAAGGCAAGTCGCTCAGAAGAGATGACAACCATCCCTCTTGAAACGGAGATGACCATCTTTGTGGATGACCCGCAAATTCGCTTCAAGACACGCTTTACCAATACTGCTAAGGATCACCGCATTCGTCTCTTGGTCAAAACTCATAACACTCGTCCAAGCAATGACTCGGAAAGCATTTATGAGGTGGTCACACGGCCAAATAAACCGGCTGCTTCTTGGGAAAATCCTGAAAATCCTCAACACCAGCAAGCTTTCGTCAGCTTGTATGATGACGTCAAAGGGGTAACAGTGGCCAATAAAGGATTGCATGAATACGAAATCCTTGGAGACGATATGATAGCTGTAACACTTCTCCGTGCTTCCGGTGAACTTGGTGACTGGGGCTATTTCCCAACACCAGAAGCACAATGCTTACGGGACTTTGAGGTTGAATATGCAGTAGAATGCCATCAAGCTCAGGGACGCTTCTCTGCTTATCGCCGAGCTAAAGCTTTGCAGACACCGATGACCAGACTTCAAGTTGAAAAACAAGAAGGAAGTGTAGCAGCATCTGGTAGCTTACTCAAGCATACAGCCTTGACACATCCTCAGGTTTGTCCAACAGCCTTTAAGGTAGCAGAAAATGAAGAAGGTTACATCCTTCGCTATTACAATATGAGCCAAGAAAATGTGCGCGTGTCAGAGGGACAACAAACGGTTGTCGATCTTCTTGAACAACCGTATCCGGTCCATACAGGTTTATTGGCACCGCAAGAAATCCGGACAGAATGGATTAAAAAAGAAGAAGTCTAGCTGGTTGCAGCTGAAGAAACAATAAAAGGAAAGGAGGAGCGAAAAAGTAAGAACCAACTGCTGACTCGCTCCTTTTTACAGGTAAAAGCAATGACCATTGCAACGATTGATATCGGAGGGACTGGGATTAAGTTTGCTAGTCTCACTCCGGATGGAAAGATTTTAGATAAGGCCAGCACCCCAACGCCAAAAACTCTAGAAGATTTGTTGGCTTGGTTGGACCAGCGATTGTCAGAACGTGACTACCGTGGGATTGCTATGAGTGTGCCAGGGGCTGTTAACCAAGAAACAGGGGTAATTGAAGGGATCAGTGCCATTCCTTACATCCATGGTTTTTCATGGTATGAGGCGCTTGCTCATCATAAGCTCCCTGTCCATCTAGAAAATGATGCCAACTGTGTTGGACTCAGTGAACTGCTAGCTCATCCTGAGATTGAAAATGCAGCCTGTGTCGTGATTGGTACAGGGATCGGTGGCGCCATGATCATCAATGGCAAGCTTCACCGTGGTCGTCATGGCTTGGGCGGTGAGTTTGGCTACATGACAACCATCGAACCTGCAGAAAAGCTCAATAACTGGTCACAACTAGCATCAACAGGAAATATGGTGCGCTATGTCATTGAAAAATCTGGTCAGTCTGACTGGGATGGCCGTAAGGTGTACCAAGAGGCGGCAGCAGGCAATGCCCTTTGCCAAGAAGCTATTGAGCGGATGAATCGCAACCTAGCCCAAGGACTGCTCAATATCCAGTATCTCATCGACCCAGATGTCATTAGCCTGGGTGGCTCTATTAGTCAGAATCCAGATTTTATCAGAGGGGTTCAAAAAGCAGTAGATACTTTTGTGGACAGATATGAAGAATATACAATTGCTCCAGTGATTCAAGCTTGCACCTATCAGGCAGATGCCAATCTCTACGGTGCCCTTGTCAACTGGTTACAGGAGGAAAACCAATGGTAACTTTTACCGGAATCAGCAGTAAACAAGCGCAAGCTTTAGAGTTGCTCCAAAATCACATTTCTCTACCAGATGTAGAAGTGGCGGTTGGTCAGTCTGACCATGCTTCTATCTCTATCAAGGGTGAGAGTGGACAGTATCAATTGACCTACCGCAAACCGCATCAACTTTACCGCGCCTTATCCGTTCTAGCAACAGCTTTAGCAGAAGGGGACAAGGTAGAGATTGAAGAACAAGCGGCTTACGAAGATTTGGCCTATATGGCGGACTGTTCGCGCAACGCCGTGATCAATGTCGCATCTGCCAAACAGATGATTGAAGTCTTGGTTCTCATGGGTTATTCAACCTTTGAGCTCTACATGGAAGACACCTATCAGATTGAGGGGCAACCTTATTTTGGTTATTTCCGTGGAGCATACTCAGCTGAAGAGTTACAGGAAATTGAAGCCTATGCCCAGCGGTTTGACATGACCTTTGTCCCATGCATCCAAACCTTGGCCCACTTGTCAGCCTTTGTCAAATGGGGTGTCAAAGAAGTGCAGGAACTCCGCGATGTAGAGGACATTCTCCTTATCGGTGAAGAAAAAGTTTATGACCTGATTGATGGCATGTTTGCGACGCTATCTAAACTACAAACGCGCAAGGTCAATATCGGGATGGACGAAGCCCACCTGGTTGGTTTGGGTCGTTATCTTATCTTGAACGGTATTGTGGACCGGAGTCTCCTTATGTGCCAACACTTGGAGCGCGTGCTGGATATTGCAGATAAGTATGGTTTCCACTGCCAGATGTGGAGCGATATGTTCTTCAAGCTTATGTCAGCAGATGGCCAGTACGATCGTGAGGTGGACATTCCAGAAGAAACACGAGTTTATCTAGACCGTCTCAAAGACCGTGTGACCTTGGTTTACTGGGATTATTATCAGGATAGCGAGGAAAAATACAATCGTAACTTCCGTAATCACCACAAGATTAGCCAAGATATCGCCTTTGCTGGTGGGGCTTGGAAGTGGATTGGCTTCACACCCCACAACCATTTCAGTCGTCTCATCGCTCTTGAAGCCAATAAAGCTTGCCGTGCCAACCAGATCAAGGAAGTCATTGTGACGGGCTGGGGGGACAATGGTGGTGAAACAGCCCAGTTCTCGATCCTACCGAGCTTACAAATCTGGGCGGAGCTCAGCTATCGCAATAATTTAGAGTGTCTATCTGCTCACTTTAAGGGCAATACAGGCCTCTCAGTTGAGGACTTTATGCAGCTGGATCTGGCCAACCTCTTGCCAGATCTACCAGATAATCTCAGTGGACTCAACCCTAATCGCTATGTCTTCTATCAGGATGTTCTTTGCCCAATTCTAGACAAGCACATGACACCTGAACAGGACAAGCCACACTTTGCCAAGGCAGCTGAGATTCTTTCTGACATTAAAGAAAAAGCTGGTGTTTACGCCTATCTCTTTGAGACCCAGGCTCAGTTGAATGCTATTTTAAGTAGCAAAGTGGATGTAGGACGACGCCTTCGGGAGGCTTATCACGCAGGTGATAAAGAGAGCTTGCGACAGATTTCCAGAGAAGAATTGCCAAAACTCAGAGGCCAGATTGAAACCTTCCATGCTCTCTTTAGCCACCAATGGTTGAAAGAAAACAAGGTCTTTGGTTTGGATACCGTAGACATCCGTATGGGTGGCCTCTTGCAGCGCATCAAGCGAGCTGAAAGTCGGATTGAAAACTACCTAGCAGGCGAAATCTCTCGTATCGATGAACTAGAAGTAGAGATCTTGCCATTCAACGATTTCTACGGGGATCAGGACTTCGCAGCCACAACGGCTAACCAGTGGCATACTATTGCGACGGCTTCAACCATTTATACAACGTAAAAAATGCCAAGTTGGATGACAGAAGTCTCATCTACAGTGGCTAGGAGTAGAAGAGGAGCTGTCTTTACGACCACCCTTTTCTACTCTTTTTTTAAGCTATGTCATAAATTTGTAGAATTTTTTCTATAATTAGGAGTTTGAAAATAGAAAATGGCTATCTTATAATAAGTATTGTAAACGCTACCAAAGCAAAAACACGCTCAAGGCTCAAAGGGGGAAGTTAAATGAAAAAGTTTGTAAGGACTCTGAGAGAAAATTTCATTTTTCTTTTAATGGTCTTACCTGGTGCAGCGTGGTTAATCTTATTCTTCTATATTCCGGTTTTTGGGAATATCGTAGCATTTAAGGACTATCATATCACAGGAGAGGGCTTCATTGACAGTGTCATGAAGAGTAAGTGGGTTGGCTTTGACAACTTCAAATTCCTCTTTAGTTCCAAAGATGCCTACATTATTACAAGAAACACGGTATTGTACAACTTAGGATTCATCTTCTTAGGATTGATTGTTTCCGTTGGGATCGCCATCATCTTTAGTGAGTTGAGATCAAAAAGAGTGGTCAAGGTGCTTCAAACCTCCATGCTCTTCCCATACTTCTTATCATGGGTTATCATCAGCTTCTTCACCGATGCCTTCCTTAACGTGGACAAAGGATTGGTCAACCACATCTTAACTTCATTTGGTATGAAAGCCATCAATTTCTACTCGGAATTGTGGATCTGGCCAGCGCTTCTCCTCTTCTTAGGAATCTGGAAAGGCTTTGGTTATAGCAGTGTCATGTATTATGCAACCATCATGGGAATTGACCCAACTTACTATGAAGCAGCGACCGTGGATGGTGCGTCTAAGTGGCAACGCATTCGCAACATCACCATTCCTCAGTTGTCTTCCTTGATTACGGTTTTGACCATTCTTGCAGTCGGAAATATCTTCCGCGCAGACTTCGGTCTTTTCTACCAAATCCCGCATAATGCTGGAGCTCTCTATAGTGTAACCAACGTTATTGATGTTTATGTCTACAACGGTTTGACCAAGTCAGGGGATATCGGGATGACAGCAGCAGCCGGTCTTTACCAATCGGTAGTCGGGCTGGTTCTTGTGTTAATCTCAAATATCATTGCCCGTCGCATTGATAAGAATGCCGCTCTCTTCTAGAAAGGAGGATCGTATGAAAAAATCAACCATTCAAAAAGAAAAAATTGATAATGTCGGGATCCATTCTTTCAGTAAGAAGAGCAACTTCTTCTTTACCTTGTTGTTGACCTTGGTCGGCTTGACCTGTGTGCTTCCCTTCATCTTCGTTGTCATGATCTCTTTGACAGACGAACAAAGTTTGGCAGTCCATGGCTTCCAATTCTGGCCAGCAAAATTTGGATTTGATGGTTACCTCTTCTTGGTACAGTTCAAAGACAAAATCTTGCAAGCCCTCTTCATTACCTTGTTTGTGACCATTGTGGGAACAGCATGTAATGTCTTTATCACCACAACTTATGCTTACGCTATCTCACGGAGTACCTTTAAATACCGCAAGTTCTTTACCGTATTTTCACTCCTTAGTATGCTCTTTAGTGCAGGGTTGGTTCCAAGCTACATTGTCACCACTCAACTCTTGCAGTTAGGTGATACCATCGGGGCTTTGATTATCCCAATGTTGCTCAGTCCATTTAACATCATCTTGATGCGGACCTTCTTTAAACGGACCATTCCAGAAGCTATCCTTGAATCCGCTCGGATCGATGGGGCAAGTGAAACACGGATCTTCTTCCAAATCTGCTTGCCATTGTCTCTTCCAGGGATTGCGACCATCAGTTTGTTCACCGCTTTAGGGTTCTGGAATGACTGGTTCAACGCCCTCCTCTATATTAAGAGTGACAACCTTTACCCATTGCAATACCTCTTGATGCAAATCCAAAACAATATGGATTACATCGCTAAAAACGTCGGGGTATCCGGCCAATTGGCAGGAGCTGTACAATCCATCCCACGGGAAACAGGACGTATGGCCATGGTGGTTGTGGCAACAGTGCCAATCGCCATTCTCTATCCATTCTTCCAACGCTACTTTGTAAAAGGCTTGACCATCGGTGGTGTGAAAGAATAACATCGTTTATTGAAAATCAGCAGGATTTTCAACTCATAACTTAGTCTAAAAAGAAAATAACATAAAGGAGATTTTTCTTATGAAAAATTGGAAAAAATACGCGTTAGCATCTGCTAGTGTCATCGCTCTTGGAGCTACTCTTGCTGCTTGTGGAAACCTTACAGGGAACAACAAGAAGTCTGCAACAACTGAAGACGGTAAACCAATCATCAAGATGTACCAAATCGGTGATAAACCAGATAACTTGGATGTTCTTCTTAAAAATGCCAACAAGATCATTGAAAAGAAAGTTGGCGCAAAATTGGATATCCAATATCTTGGTTGGGGTGACTATGCACAAAAAATGAACGTTATCATCTCATCTGGTGAAAACTATGATATTGCCTTTGCTAATAACTATGTCATTAACGCTCAAAAAGGTGCTTATGCTGACTTGACAGAATTGTACAAGAAAGAAGGGAAAGACCTTTACAAAGCACTTGACCCAGCTTACATCAAAGGGAACACTGTAAACGGCAAGATCTATGCTGTTCCAGTAGCAGCTAACGTTGCATCTTCTCAAAACTTTGCCTTTAACGGACCACTTCTTGAAAAATATGGTATCGACGTTTCAAACGTGAAAGACTATGCTTCTCTTGAACCAGTCTTGAAAGCCATCAAAGAAAAAGATCCAAACGTTGTTCCATTTGCAATGAACAAGAGCTACGGTGGACCTTCAGATGACTTTGACTATGTGGCTGTTGATGGACTTCCATTCGTTGTTGACTTGAAAGGTGACACTACTAAGATCGTTGACCGTTACACAATTCCTCGTTATGTAGAAAACTTGAAGACTCTTCACAAATACTACGAAGCAGGATACATTCCAAAAGACGTAGCAACGAGCGACACTGGTTATGATCTTTCTCAAGATACATGGTTGGTTCGTGAAGAAACAGTAGGGCCAGCTGACTACGGTAACAGCTTGCTTTCTCGTGTAGCAAACCGTAAGATCGAAATCAAACCATTTACTGAACTGTACAAGAAGAACAATACTACTCAAGTAGCTAACTTTGTTATCTCAAACAACTCTAAGAACAAAGAAAAAGCAATGGAAGTGTTGAACCTCTTGAACACTGATCCAGAACTCTTGAACGGCCTTGTTTATGGACCAGAAGGCAAGAACTGGGAAAAAGTTGCTGGCAAAGAAAACCGTGTCAAAGTCTTGGATGGCTACAACGGAAACACTCACATGTCTGGATGGAACACTGGTAACAACTGGATTCTTTACATCAACGAAAACGTAACAGATGAACAAATTGCACAATCTAAGAAAGATTTGGAAACTGCAAAAGAATCTCCAGCACTTGGCTTCATCTTTAACACAGACAAAGTGAAATCAGAAATCACTGCTCTTACAAATACTTTGAACCAATTCGCAGGTGCGATCAATACTGGTACTGTGGATCCTGAAGTAGAAGTTCCTAAGATGCTTGAAAAATTGAAATCAGAAGGTGCTTACCAAAAAGTGCTTGACGAAATGCAAAAACAATACGACGAATTCCTTGCTTCTAAAAAATAAGAACAGGTAGTTCGAAAAGGCTTTGGAGGGATCTCCAGAGCCTTTTATATTGAAGAGAAAGTCCTCTTAGAAGCTTTCCTTATGTGAGTACGGACGTCAGCGAACTTCTACGAAGTTCCATGACTTAGTTTTGAACCTAAAGTTTCAAAACTCCCGAGTGCTAGAAACACTAGTGTTTCTAGCACTTTTCTCACGGCGGAAAGTTTCGGTAGATGATTGAATAACTTTAACTCATAAAATGTTTTTATTTTTATATAATTTTATAGATCTGTATCAAAGAACAGTTTTTTATGAAAATAGAACTGGAAATGAAAATCAATATTTCAATTTACTAATGTAAATGCGGGAAAGCGTTTTATTTTTATGGTATAATAGAATGACTAATTGGAAAAGAGGCTGAATGATGGGGAAAATCATCGAGTTCATTTTTACGAGAGTCTATGTTGCCATGCTGGTAACAGGGATTTTTTGGGTCTTGACGATCTGTGGGGGCATCCTTCTAGGAGTAGGACCAGCCAGTGCCACTATCATGAGCCTCTATGCGGAAAATGGCATGACCTACAAGGACTATCATTGGTCACGCGCTTGGGAACTCTTCAAAGAAAATCTGGTTCCGGCCAATCAAGTTTTTTACACCTTCTTTGCCATTGAAGGAATCCTCCTCTATGGCATGTACCTCATGATCCAGATTCCTCACTTAAATTTCTTCCAAATTTTGGTTCTTCTGTTTAATCTAGTTTTCCTCTTGGTTGCGCCTCTAGCTTACGCTGTTTATTTGAAATTGCAAGTGCATTTTGCTCTCTCTTATGCCAACAGTATCAAGCTCAGTTTGATCGGAATGTTGCTGGACATTCGTCCAGTTCTTAAGCTCATCCTTGGAACAGCACTACTTGGTGTCATTAGCTATTATATGCCAGCCCTTCTCTTTTTTGTCTTGATCGGCGTCTGGCATTTCTTTGTCAATGATATCTTTGACCCTGTTTATCAAAATATCCACGAAAAATTGGTATCCTAACGATGAAAAAAATCTGGTTAAGTACGCTTTTAAAATTCTACGCCTATGTCATGGTGGTCATTTTGACCATTATGGGTCTCGTCGTAGCGGGGATCTCTTGGAAAAACCAGCAAGCTGAAGCCGATCGGATCGCCCAACGGGTCTTGACTGAAGTCGTGACGGATCTCGAGACCTCTTATCAGCGGGTCACACAAGAAGGGCGTAGTCTCGTTGAAAACCCTGCAAAATTAGAAGGGGTTTATCGCTATTTTACCTTGTCACCATCGGAGTATGAGACTTGGCGATTGAATGCCCAGTTTCCTTCTTATATCCAATTGTCCCTACATAAGAATATTGACAGTCTCTATTTGAGCAATAAAAACATCGAGGGTATCGATGTCACCTTGTCGGATTACAAGACAGTATTTGTCTCTACCCGGCAATCGAAGGGGGGTAAGCAAGTTTCCGCGGACCATTACAAGGCTCCTGCGACAGCCATTCCGGTTCCTTTGACAGATCCGACTACGGGTGCTGGAGTTGGGATTGCTTATATTACTCTGGACCAGGAAATTTTGACGGCAGCGATTGACAATGCTAGAGGAGATCTACCGGTTGCTGTGCGGATCTTCACGCCCTTTGGGAAAGAAATGTACCATGAAGGGGATAAGGAGCAAGCAAAAGATGTTAAATGGCAAACCCGTAGCACGATCTATGGCTACAAGGTGGATGTAGTCGTTTCTGAAAGTTATTTGGTCAAGAAGGGTCTAGCTAACCTGACCACTTTTCTCTCCATTGCTTTCCTGATTTTCTTGATCCTGTACTTGTTATTACGGCAGATTTTCAAAAATTACCGGCGTCAAGTCCTCGATTTGGTCGATACCATGAATCAGATCAGTCAAGGCGATAGTGAACGACGGATTGATACCTCGACCAAGGACCAAGAACTTTTGGTCATTGGTAATATGATCAATACCATGTTAGACAATATGGACAAGAACATTCGGGATATCTACCAGTTGCAGCTCAGCCAAAAAGATGCCAATATGCGGGCCCTACAAGCCCAGATCAATCCCCATTTCATGTACAATACACTGGAATTTATCCGGATGTATGCCGTCATGCAAGAGCAGGATGAATTGGGTGATATTATCTATGAGTTTAGTAGTCTCTTGCGCAATAATATCTCAGACGAGCGAGTGACGACAGTTGAAAATGAGCTCGAATTTTGTCGCAAATACAGCTACCTCTGTATGGTGCGTTATCCAAAATCGATTGCCTATGGCTTTAAGATCGATCCAGGTTTGGAAAAGATGAAGATTCCCAAATTCACCATCCAGCCTTTGGTCGAGAACTATTTTGCGCATGGAGTGGACCATAAACGCAAGGACAATGTGATCAGTGTCAAGGTCTTGCAAGGAGAAGGGCAGGTCATCATCTTGATCACTGATAATGGGCGCGGGATGAAAGAAGAACAGCTAGAAAGCATTCAAGAGATGCTAGCCAATCGCAATCCACGCTCAGAAATCGAAGAAAAGAGTGGTCGGCAGTCCATCGGAATTGTCAATGTCCATGAACGCATGCTGCTCTATTTTGGAGATCGCTACCATATCCAAGTCTTCTCCCAACCTCACCATGGAGTGACCTATACGATAACCATTCAAGATGAATAAAGGAGACAGAATGTACAAAGTCTTATTAGTAGACGATGAGTATATGATTACAGAAGGGTTAAAAAAATTAATCCCCTTTGACCACTGGAATATGGAAGTGGTCGCAACTGCAGAAGATGCAGACCAAGCCCTTGATTATGTGCGAGAGTATCCGGTAGATGTGGTGATCACGGATGTCAATATGCCTGGGAAAACTGGACTTCAGATGATTGCTGAGATGAAGGATTTGATCCCAGATGCTGCCTATATCATTATGTCAGGCTATCAGGATTTTGAATATGTCAAGACAGCTCTCAATTTGCGCGTGGCAGACTACCTGCTCAAACCTGTCAATAAGGTGGAGATGGGCAATATCCTAGAAAAAATCCAGCACCAAATCCAGCAACCAAGCCAAGAGTTGGCCAACCGCTTGATTCACGATGACATCTCTGAGGAAGAGTTTTGTCGGTATATCGCAGGCCGGAATTCACTGTGGATTGGGATTGCTAAGGAGAAAAAAGGTTTTATCAGCTCGTCTTACCAAGTTCTCGGGCAAAATCTTCAACTCTTTATCTCAGATCAAGAAGAAGAAGCCATGATTGAGAAGGCCTTTGAGCCTCCTTATAAGGAACACTTTCATCAATTTAAGGACCTAGTGGAGCGGAGTCTCTTTTATGGAGCGACCCCTCTCAATCAAGACGAAGAGGTCTTCCATTACTACGAGCCGGCCTACCGGGTGATCATGCAAGGAAATATCCAACAGATCTTAGAAGAACTGGACTGGTTGGAAAAAATGATCCTTGAGAAGACACCCAAGGTTTCGCTGACAAAGCAACTCTTTATCCAATTTTTGATGGATGTCTTTCATTTGTTTGAATACCTGCAAGGAGATGATTTGGCCGATGTGGTCAAGAAAGTCCAAGAAGCTGCTACCTTTAGCGAGATGATTAGCTTTATCCAGGAAGAGTTGTCCCGTTTCTTATCCCACTATCGGATGAACGAAAATGTAGCGAGTGTCCTCCAAGTGATTAGCCGTGATTACCAAAAAGAGCTGTCACTCAAGGACATCAGTCAGGCTCTCTTTATCAATCCAGTCTATTTAGGCCAATTGATTAAACGAGAAACCAATGCAACGTTCGCAGAACTCCTCAACAAACAGCGGATTAAGGCTGCCCAGCAGCTCCTCTTATCGACCAATGACAGTATTGAAGATATCTGCTATAAAGTTGGTTACAGTAATGTAGGCTATTTCTACAAGGTTTTCCGTAAACTCTGTGGGAAATCGCCTAAAACCTATCGCTTACAAGTCATGACAGAGCAGGCAGAAGATGAGTAAAAGGCTGAGACGATTTGTCTCAGCCTTTTGATTGAAGACAACGTCTTCTTAGAAACTTTCCTTAGGTGAGTACATAACAGAAGGTCAGAGACTATGAAGCTAACTTTTGAGTATTTTTTTATTTGACAAATATAAGTAGACAGTGTATACTTTATAAAAAGTAGACGACGTATACTTTGATAAGGGAAGGTGGTCAAATGAAACGGAATACGGAAGAACTGAAAGAAAAGTTAATTTCGGTCGGCATTGAAGAAATCAGAACTAACGGGATTGACCGGATGTCTATGCGTACAATAGCTCAAAAATGTGGGGTGACTCATGGAGCTCCCTATAAGCATTTTGGAAGTAAAGATAGATATATTCAAGTGGTTATGGAACACTTATCAATGTTCTTTTTGAAAAATATGATACAAGGGATTGATACTTCCATAGATGCAAGAACTCAACTAACTCTGATGGGCTGTAACTTTGTAAGGTTTGCCCAAGAGGAAACCTATCTATTTGAAGTATTATTTATCAAATTTCCATATAACTATATGGAGTTGTTCCAGGAAACTATTTCAGTCAACTCCTCTTTACCAGGATTTGAACATTTTAAGTCGGTAGCGTTAAGACTTAAAGATGAGGAAAATCTTTCTAGTGGTGACGCAGAAATTTTGATCCATTTTTGGAGTTTTATTGCTGGTTTGGCTCTATTGGTAAGGAGTCCTGTTGGAGAAAGCTTTAAAGAAAATGATGTTCAAAAGACCGTCAGAACGATGCTTGATATTTATATAAAAGGAGATAGCTGATGAATGTTTTAATAATCTATTCACATCCGAATGAAACAAGTTATAATGCATCAATCCTTCAAACTGTGCAAAAGCATTTAGCACCAGAGCATAGAGTTAAAATAGTAGACTTATATAAAGAAAACTTTGATCCGGTTTTACGTTTTGATGAAACGCATAAAAGGAGAGATTTACAGCATAATGAAGACATGAAACCATATAGAGATTTATTGAGTTGGGCGGATCAGTTGATTTTTATTTTCCCTACTTGGTGGAGTGGAATGCCAGCTATTTTAAAAGGTTTTATTGATCGTGTTTTTGTTACAGGTTTTGCTTATCAGAATGGACCTCGAGGTCCGGTGGGGAAACTAGATGGAAAAGCGTGGATCATTACGACGCATAATACGCCAAAAATTTTTCTTCCTTTTTCTCAAGACTACGCAAAGGTTCTAAAATCTCAAATCTTGAAACCCTGTGGTATTAAACCGGTTAAAATGACACAAGTTACACGAGTGGAGTATATGAGTGATCGTCAACGGAAAGAAGAACTAGAAAAAATCGCACAGATAGCCAAAAGGATATAAAAACGTGCGTTACAAGTCATGACAGAGCATACAGAAGATGAGTAAAAGGCTGAGACGATTTGTCTCAGCCTTTTTACTTTTCATTTTACGTTCTTTGTATCTTGATTTTTCCAACCAGCAGCTCAGCTTCAATGGTGATTTCTGTGAGTTGAGTCCAGTCGATTTTTTCTTGGTCAACATGAAATAGAAGAGGGGTCATGGCGAGGAGCGCCTGACGTTCTTCAGGACTTAACCTCTTGGTGAGGCTGACTGTTTCGGATGAGAGGATCTGGCAGTGCTCTTCAAAGTGTTCCAAAATTTCCTGGTTGGAGTAAGATTGCTTGGTCAATTGATCTTGGGCCAACTGACGAATCTCTTTTAGATGAGAAGAGGTTGGGACGACCTTAATAATCACCCCTTCAGCCTTTAAGACACGCTCAAATTCAGCGTAATTAGCCGGGGAGAAGATGTCCAAAATGACTTCCATACTCTTAGATTGAATGGGTAAATGAGCCAAATCTCCTACAAACCAATTGACCTTCCAGCTAGCGTCACTCTTGGCAGCTAGTTGTACGGATTCCTTGGAAAGATCGAATGCATAGAAAGTAGCCTTGGGATAGGCTTCTTGTAGTTTTCGGGAGTAATAGCCTTCTCCGCAACCGATATCTAAAATTCTGGCATCACTGGTCGGAATTTTTTGTCCGATCGCTGTTAGAATCGGCTCATAAAAACCTGCTTCCAAGATCAGCTGGCGATTCTGGAAATTTTCTTTGTCATAGTCCTTTGATTGTTTGATCTGGGGAGCCAGGTTGACATAGCCAAATTTCGCCAAATCAAAAGAATGGCCCTTGGGACATTTAAAACTGGTCCCCACAAGTTCTAGGTCCAGTTGACAGATGGGACAGGCAAAAGCAGTGGCTGTTTGAAATCGTTGTAATTTTGGTTTGATCGGTGTATTCATATTAGTAGTGTAACAAAAGAGCCTCTAGATAGCAACCGATGCTGTAATGGGACTAAGTCACACTTTTTTAACGGTTCTACGCGGTATTGAATGGACCTTGAGTCTCTTTATTTAATTTCCTCATTTTCGTCCAATGGATCGCTGAGGAGGGTTTTCAATTCTAGACAATACTTACTTGCTTCAAATTCAATGATCTCATATTGAGCAATCTCATTTTGATAGAATGGATCGTGTGCAATGATTTCTTGGACAGCATCTTTATTTTTTGCTCTCATGAGAATGATACCGCCAGTTCTTGGATTTTTTCTTCCAGATGCGATAAAAAGACCTTTTGTATAATACTGATTTAAAAAATCTATGTGTTTTTCTAAGTGTTTTTCAACTTCATCAAGGGGCTTGATATAGGTAAGGTTTACAATAAACATAAGTGACTCCTTTAAAACAAATGATAAATAGATTATAATACTTTACAAACTACCTGAATAGTAGGCACATTTTTGTAAGGAGAAAAAATGTTAACAAATAAAAATTGGAACTGTAGTATGTCTCGAGTCTTAGATGTGGTTGGTGGGAAATGGAGGATGAATATATTATGGGTTATAAACAAGCATAAGAGAGTTCGTTTCAATCAATTGAGAAGAGAAGTTGAAGGGATAACAACTATCAGTTTGACACGTGGCTTAGACGTTTTAATAGAGAACCAATTGGTTGAGAAATATGATTTTGAAACGATGCCACTCCATACAGAATATGAGCTGACAGAAAAAGGCAAATCACTGATGCCGATTTTAAAGGACTTGAATCAATGGGGAAAAGAATGGTTGCAATGAATTTTTCCCTCATTTTAATCTCTTCTATCTCGCCACTCATCTCTTCATTTTAACCACTTATCCCCAAAAGCCGTTTTTTAAACGGCTTTTTTGCTAGACTGGTTCTATCAAAAGGAGAGAGAACATGATATTACAAGCTAAAAACATCAGTAAACGATATGGAAATCATTTAGCCGTAAACAATATTCATTTACAGTTTGAAAAGGGAACCTTTAATGCGATTCTAGGACCAAATGGGGCGGGGAAATCAACAACGATTTCCATGTTGATTGGTTTGAAACAACCAACGCAAGGTGAAATCATCTATGAACCAGGTACGAAAATTGGTGTGGTCTTCCAGACTAGTGTCTTAGATGAGATGCTAACGGTTAGGGAAAATCTGACCATTCGTGCGAAACAGTATAAAGGCTTAAAACCTGATCGTGTGTCTGATCTTATTGATCGGCTAGGCCTATCAGCTTTCCAAAAGCAGAAATACGGGACGCTTTCAGGTGGTCAAAAGCGTCGGGTTGACATTGCGCGTGCTCTACTACACAGTCCAGACCTTTTGTTCTTAGATGAGCCAACGACAGGTTTAGACATTCAAACCCGGAAGTCCATTTGGGATTTGCTCTATCAATTGCAGAGAGAAGAGGGAATGACCGTTGTATTGACCACGCATTATCTTGACGAAGCAGATGAAGCTGATCAAATTTATATTGTAGACCATGGGGAAGTGATTGCTCAAGGATCGGCACTAGATATTAAGAGCCAGTATGCAAAAAATATCTTGAAGATTCGTTTCAAGGAGATGCAGCAGATAGAAAGTCTCAAATCTTCGGGAATGTCAGTAGAGCAACAAAGTCAATTGGAGTATATTTTTCAACCCAAGAGTGAAAGGGAAGCCATTGATTATCTGGCGCAAGTTAGAGATAATCTAGCCCATTTTGAGTTTCGTCCAGGGACCATGGATGATGCCTTTATTGCACTTACAGGAAGGGAGGTCCGCTAATGCTAGCCGTACTAAAGCGAAATTTTTTATTGTATTTTAGGAATCGTTCAGGAGTTTTCTTCTCCCTGTTGGGAGCCTTGATTTCCTTTGTTCTCTATATTATTTTTCTTCAAAAAAATCTGACAGATGCTTGGGCTCAGCTCCCAAATAGTGGTCCTGTGTTAAATAATTGGTTAATGAGTGGGACGCTGGCTGTGACAGGGATTACGACAAGTCTGGCTGCCCTGACTCAGTTAGTAAAGGACCGTGAACATCAAGTAGATCAGGATCTTTATTTATCGGATCAAGGAAAGTGGCGGTTACCATTTTCGTATCTAACGAGCGCAATCATCATCTCTTTTTTCATGCAAGTCCTTATGTATGTGCTGATGTGTGGCTATTTTAGAGAAGCTCCAGCACTATCTTTATTACCTGAAGTACTCCTCATCATGCTGTTTAGTAGCCTGCTTTCTAGTTTAGTGAATGCCATTTTTGTTTATTTTTTCCAATCCGTAGACAGTCTTGGAAAGTTTGCGACCATAGTGGGTACAGCTTCCGGTTTTTTGGTAGGGACTTATGTACCTTTAGGTGTTCTACCTGATTTTGCACAACTACTAATGAAATGTACTCCAGCAACTTATATTGCTGCACTTTATCGACAAGTACTCATGAAAGAAGCAGTGAGCGAAACCTTTAAGGGGCGAGATGATCTTCTTCGAGATTTTCAAGAAAAAATGGGCGTTCAGCTCAAATGGCAAGCTTTATTGACAAAGGAACAAACATACCTTATAGTGTTAGGAGGTATTCTTCTAGCTTTGGGGATTTGGATTTCCTTGGCAAAAAGATCGAGTAAAAGAAAGTAAGTGAGAATTGGAGTAGGAATGAAGATTCGTTTTGAGGAAAAACAGGATATCGCAGAAAGCAACCCCTGTGTGGTCATTCAAGCCAAGCAATTATCTGATCAAGCACGAGAGGTGATGGACTATCTCGAACAATTTTCGACAGTGAATCAAGTAGTGATTCCTATCAAAACAGATGATCATTTGATTATGGTGAAAATTGATGACATTATTCTAGCCGAGATTGATAAGAATCAGCTAACCATTTATACGACAGACAAAACGTTCACCGTCAGAGATACTTTGACAAATTTTCAACATCGGATTAATCGTCGTAATTTTTTACAGATATCACGCCACGCGGTGATGAATATCGACCATTTAGAATCGCTATCGGATAGTTTTTCAGGCAATATGATGGCTAAACTGACACGTGGAGTGAAATCAAGTGTCAGTCGGAAATATGTCAAATCCTTGATGGATTATTTAGGGGTATAGGAGAAAGTGATGAAACGAGTTATAGCTTATTTTGTATCTGGTATGAGGACAGGATCCTTCTTTTATTTGTGTTTGGTGTTATTATCCCATATCTATCCCAACATCGTCTATCCCGCTGTGAATGTACGCAACATCCTAGCGATCTTTTTAATGAGTGGAACAATGGGAGTTTTGACGTTCATTCTTGAGGAAGAAGAGTTTTTGACCTATAGTTTGCGTGTGGTCCTGCATTTAGTTGTGACAGCTACCATCTTAGCATTGACCTACTTATTTTTTGGCTGGGGGGCAGCCTTACGGAGCCCGATTCCTTGGTTGATCTTTCTAGCCATTTACGGCCTGATCTGGCTTTACCAGATTTGGCAACTCCATAAAAAAACTCAACGAATCAACCAAGCATTGTTGTATCGCAGAAAAGGGAAATAGTCCCAGAAAAAAGTGTATAAGAAAACCACGAAGTTTCGTATTAACTTCGTGGTTTTACTTTCTTAATAAGTCAAAACAAAGTATTTTTTCTTACCGCGGCGGATAACGGTCAATTCATTTTCTAATTTATCGCTATCGCTCAAGACATAGTCAAGGTCTTGAATGCGTTCGCCGTTGACGTAGATAGCTCCGTTTTGAACATCTTCGCGGGCTTGGCGTTTAGAATTTACCACACCAGCTGTGACCAAGAGTTCAACAATGTTGAGGTTGTCTTCTGCTTGGACCTGGTAGTTTGGCACACCACGAAGGCCTTGTTTGAGTTCTTTTACAGAAAGGTTTTTGATGTTTCCTGCAAAGAGTTGTTCGGTGATGTTGAGGGCTTCCTTGTAGGCTTCTTCGCCGTGGACGAGGGTAACCACTTCACGCGCCAAGATCTTTTGAGCCAAGCGTTCATGAGGAGCGGCCTCAAACTGTTTGCGGATCTCTTCAATCTCATCAAGTGACAAGAAAGTGAAGATCTTCAAGAAACGCACAGCATCCGCATCCATCACATTCATCCAGAATTGATACATTTCGTATGGAGATGTTTTGTCTGCATTGAGCCAGACCGCATTACCTTCTGATTTACCGAATTTCTTACCAGTTGCATCTGTGATCAAAGGCACAGTCATAACATGACCAGTTTTATCTGCTTTACGACGCATCAACTCAGTACCGGCTGTCATGTTTCCCCATTGGTCAGATCCACCGATTTGAAGGGTTACATTGTGTTCTTGGTTGAGGACGTAGAAGTCATAGCCTTGCATGATTTGGTAGGCAAACTCTGTGTAAGAAATCCCTGTTTCAATCCGTTTTTTAACAGATTCTTTACTCATCATAGCATTGACCGTAAAGTATTTTCCGACATCACGAAGGAAGTCAATAAAGCTAATGCTTCCAAACCAATCGTAGTTGTTGACCATTTCGGCTTTATTGTCACCATTTTCAAAATCGAGGAAACGAGACAATTGCCCTTGAATGGAGCGAACCCATTCTTGTACCGTTTCTTTTGTTTGGAGACTACGTTCAGCATCTTTGAAGGACGGATCTCCAATGAGACCAGTCGCACCGCCAACGAGCGCATAAGGTTTGTGGCCTGCTAGTTGAAGACGACGGCTCGTCAAGATAGCAACCAAGTGACCAAGGTGAAGGCTGTCAGCAGTTGGATCATAACCAGTATAATAAGAAAGCTGACCTTCTTCCAGTGCTTTGCGTAAGGCTTCTTCATCCGTCGTTTGAAATACCAAACCACGCTCTTTTAGCTCATCAAAAATGTGCATGTGTCTTTTCTCCTTTATAAGTTTATTCATCTCTCTATTCTACCATAAACCACGGAAATGGCAATGGTTTCCATCATTTTCTTGTCCTTACCCAGGAAGAATGAGTGACGATTTCTACGCTCTTGTGATTGAAAACAAAGGGCCTAATCTGCTATAATATAGGGAACAAGGAGAAAGAATCAGTGAATCAATTAAAAGAGAAGCTGCAAGAGTTTTGGAAGAAAGTCCAAAAATTCTTTGCAAAGATGTATACAGAAACTCCGAATAAGGAAAAAAATGAGGAAAGTAGCTGGTCTGTCGGCGATATTTTTGCGACCTTTTTGCGCACCCTCAAACTCCTGTGGGATGTCATGATCGCCCTGTTCGTGTGCCTCTTTTTATTTGGCGCAGGGATTGGGATTGGTTATGCGGCGAGCCTCTTTTGCAATGTCAAGGTTCCAAAGACAGAAGAATTGGTCCAGCAGGTCCGCAACGTCAGCAGTGTTTCAAAACTGACTTATTCCGATAAGAGCTTGATTGCAGAAGTGGACAGTGATTTGATCCGCACGCCAGTCGCAGGAGACGCCATTTCAGACAATGTCAAGAAGGCTGTGATCGCTACTGAGGATGAGAATTTTGAAAGCCACAAGGGAGTTGTACCTAAAGCCGTTCTTCGGGCAACACTTGGATCTGTAGCCGGCGTGGGTTCCTCTAGTGGGGGATCAACCCTGACCCAGCAGTTGATCAAACAGCAAGTCGTGGGAGACGCTCCAACCTTTACTCGTAAGGCGACAGAGATTGTCGATGCCTTGGCTTTAGAGCGGGGAATGGATAAAAATGAAATCCTAACCACCTACTTAAATGTTTCGCCTTTTGGACGAAACAATCGGGGACAAAATATTGCGGGTGTGGAAGCTGCAGCTCAAGGGATCTTTGGCGTCTCTGCGAAAGACTTGTCCGTTCCACAAGCGGCCTTTATCGCTGGCTTGCCACAAAGTCCGATTGTCTACTCTCCTTATGCTGCAGACGGTAGCCTAAAGAGCAAGGAGAACCTCGAGTTAGGTCTGGCGCGTGCCAAAGACGTTTTGTTCAATATGTACCGGACAGGAGCCTTGTCGAAAAAAGACTACGAGACCTATGCTCAGTACGACTTGACCAAAGACTTCATCGCTCCAGATGGCATCGAGAAAACACCGCATGACTACCTCTACTTCCAAGCCATGGCAGAAGCAAAAGAGGCCATGTATGATTACTTGATCAAGCGAGACAATGTCACCAAGCAAGACTTGAAAAATAATGAAACCGTCAAGGCTTATCAAGAATTAGCGGAGAGCGAGTTGCGCGAAGGTGGCTACACCATTCAAACCACGATTAACAAACCGGTTCACAATGCCATGCAGGCCGCAGTAGCGAATTTTGGCAGCGTCTTGGATGATGGGACGGGTCTTGTAGAAGTTGGGAATGTCCTTATGGACAACCGAACGGGTGCCGTTTTAGGATTTATCGGTGGACGGAATTTTGACGGCAACCAAAACAACCATGCCTTTGATACAGAGCGTTCCCCAGGGTCTACAATCAAACCACTGTTGGCCTATGGGATTGCCATCGACCAAGGCTTGATGGGAAGCAATAGCATCCTTTCTAACTACCCGACTAATTTCTCAAGTGGGGAGCCGATCATGCACGTGGATAGCCGAGGGACAGCCATGATGGATCTCCGTGAGGCCCTCAATACCTCATGGAATATTCCAGCTTACTGGACTTACCGGACTCTTCGTGAAAAAGGTGTGGATGTCCCATCCTACATGAAGAAAATGGGCTATGATATCCCTGAATATGGCATTGAGAGTCTGCCGATGGGGGGAGGAATTGAGGTCACTGTTGCCCAACATACCAATGGTTTCCAAACCATTGCTAACAATGGGAACTACCTCAAACGCTACATGGTAGAACAAATCATTGATCGAGATGGGGATGTAGTCTACAAGCACGAGGCAGATCCTGTTCGTGTTTACTCTCCAGCAACGGCAACGATTATGCAGGATCTCTTGCGCGGGGTTATTACGTCTGGTGCTACAACGACCTTTAAGTCACGGATTAGCCAAGTCAACCCAACGCTGGCAGGTGCAGACTGGATTGGAAAAACCGGTACCACTAACTCAAATGGGGATATGTGGCTCATGTTGTCCACCCCTAATGTTTCTTTAGGAGGTTGGATCGGCCATGACAACAATGCTTCCATGCAGACCTTGACTGGATACAACAACAATGCCCAATACATGGCGCAGTTGGCGAATGCAATTTACCAAGCAGATCCAAGTCTCTTTGGGATTCAGGATAAATTCACTCTCGATAAGAGTGTGATCCGCTCTGAAGTACTCAAATCGACTGGTGAAAGACCGGGCCGCGTCAATGTCAATGGTCGGGATATCGATGTGAGCGGTCAAATGGTGACGAGCCTTTGGGCCAAAAACGGAGCGCCAACCACTCAATACCGCTTTGCCATCGGGGGATCGGATAGCGATTATCAAAGTGCTTGGGCAGCGATTCTCGGTAATTCCAGTGGAAATCAGTCGAATAATAAGAACAATTCGACAACCAATAGTTCATCCAGCAATAGTTCAAATCGAAACAGCTCAAATCGTGGCAATCGACGCTAGTCTGATCCAGTAGAAAACCTAGAGAAAGCCTTGATTTTTGGAGCAAAAAACGGTATAATAGTGATAACTAATTTGTCGTGTGCTTTATTTGAAATATTGTCCAAATAAGAGCTTACAGCAGTTAAATCTTACTTGAATAAGTCGATTTAGCTGCTCTTTTTGTGCCTATTTTTCAGAAAAAACCTAGTTTGTTACACAAATTTAATTTTTCTAAAAATTACAAAATGCGACGAATGAGGTGAAGAGACAGCTCTTCACGTGATGCAAATCACACAATTGTAGTTAAAACCGGATAGGTGGTGAAAGTCATTTTACCAAGCTATCCTAGTATGGAAAAAGGAGCTAAAAACTTTGGCAGGACATGACGTTCAATACGGGAAACATCGGACCCGTCGTAGTTTTTCAAGAATCAAAGAGGTTCTTGATTTACCAAACTTGATTGAAATCCAGACAGACTCATTCAAAGATTTCTTGGATCATGGCTTGAAGGAAGTATTTGAAGATGTGCTTCCCATCTCAAACTTCACGGATACAATGGAATTGGAATTTGTGGGTTATGAAATCCGCGAACCTAAGTATTCGCTTGAAGAAGCGCGCATCCACGATGCCAGCTACTCAGCACCAATCTTTGTGACCTTCCGTTTGGTCAACAAAGAAACAGGTGAAATCAAGACCCAAGAAGTTTTCTTTGGTGATTTCCCAATCATGACTGAAATGGGAACCTTTATCATCAATGGTGGAGAACGGATTATCGTATCTCAGTTGGTCCGCTCACCAGGTGTCTACTTCAATGATAAGGTGGACAAGAATGGTAAGGTTGGTTATGGATCAACTGTTATCCCTAACCGTGGGGCTTGGTTAGAGCTTGAAACCGACTCAAAAGACATTGCTTACACACGTATCGACCGCACACGTAAGATTCCATTTACAACTCTTGTGCGTGCTCTTGGATTCTCTGGAGATGATGAAATCATCGATATCTTTGGGGATAGCGAATTGGTTCGTAATACCATTGAAAAAGATATCCACAAAAATCCAATGGATTCACGGACAGATGAAGCCCTCAAAGAAATCTACGAGCGTCTTCGTCCGGGTGAACCAAAAACAGCGGAAAGCTCACGCAGCTTGTTGGTAGCTCGTTTCTTTGATCCACGTCGTTATGACTTGGCTCCTGTCGGTCGCTACAAGATCAACAAGAAACTCAATATCAAGAACCGCTTGTTGAACCAAACAATCGCAGAACCATTGGTAGATGCTGAAACAGGGGAAATCCTTGTAGAAGCTGGTACTGTCATGACGCGCGATGTGATCGACAGCATCTCTGAACAATTGGATAACGGTTTGAACAAAATCACCTACATTCCAAATGATGCTGCTGTTTTGACAGAACCAGTAGAATTGCAAAAATTCAAAGTTGTCGCTCCAACAGATCCAGACCGCGTTGTCACCATCATCGGAAATGCCAACCCATCTGACAAAGTACGGATTGTAACTCCAGCAGATATCTTGGCAGAGATGAGCTATTTCTTGAACCTTGCAGAAGGTCTTGGCCGCGTGGATGATATCGACCACCTTGGAAACCGTCGGATTCGTGCCGTTGGTGAATTGCTTGCCAACCAAGTGCGTCTTGGACTTTCACGGATGGAACGAAACGTTCGCGAACGGATGTCTGTACAAGATAACGATGTCTTGACACCACAACAAATTATTAACATTCGTCCCGTAACTGCAGCAATTAAAGAATTCTTTGGTTCTTCACAGTTGTCACAGTTCATGGACCAACACAACCCACTTTCTGAGTTGTCTCACAAACGTCGTTTGTCTGCCTTAGGGCCTGGTGGTTTGACACGTGACCGTGCCGGATATGAAGTGCGTGACGTGCACTATACCCACTATGGTCGGATGTGTCCAATCGAAACACCTGAAGGACCAAACATCGGTTTGATCAACAACTTGTCATCTTATGGACACTTGAACAAGTATGGTTTCATCCAAACGCCATACCGTAAGGTAGACCGTGAAAAAGGTGTAGTGACCAACGAAATCGTTTGGTTGACAGCCGATGAAGAAGATGAGTACATCGTCGCTCAGGCCAATTCTAAGTTGAACGAAAAGGGTGGCTTTGCTGAGCCAATCGTTATGGGACGTCACCGTGGTAACAACCAAGAGTTCCCATCTGATCAAGTCGACTACATGGACGTATCTCCAAAACAAGTAGTTGCTGTTGCGACAGCATGTATTCCTTTCTTGGAAAACGATGACTCCAACCGTGCCCTCATGGGTGCCAACATGCAACGTCAGGCTGTTCCATTGATTGATCCAAAAGCCCCTTATGTGGGTACTGGTATGGAATACCAAGCAGCCCATGACTCAGGAGCTGCAGTCATTGCTCAACATGATGGTAAAGTTACCTATGCAGATGCGGATAAGGTGGAAGTCCGTCGGGAAGATGGTTCTTTGGACGTCTACCATGTTCAAAAATTCCGTCGTTCAAACTCCGGTACAGCTTACAACCAACGTACTCTGGTTAAAGTTGGTGAAACCGTTGAAAAAGGCGACTTTATCGCTGATGGTCCATCGATGGAAAAAGGGGAAATGGCCCTTGGTCAAAACCCAATCGTCGCTTACATGACTTGGGAAGGGTATAACTTCGAGGATGCTGTTATCATGAGCGAACGCTTGGTGAAAGAAGATGTCTACACATCTGTTCACTTGGAAGAATTCGAATCAGAAACACGCGATACCAAGTTAGGCCCTGAAGAAATTACCCGTGAAATTCCAAACGTCGGGGAAGATGCTCTTCGTGACTTGGATGAAACAGGTATTATCCGTATTGGTGCTGAGGTTAAAGAAGGCGATATCCTTGTCGGTAAGGTAACACCGAAAGGTGAAAAAGACCTTTCTGCCGAAGAACGTCTCCTTCACGCTATCTTTGGGGATAAATCTCGTGAAGTGCGTGATACATCACTCCGTGTACCTCACGGTGGAGATGGAGTCGTTCGCGATGTTAAGATCTTTACCCGTGCAAACGGTGATGAATTACAATCTGGTGTCAACATGTTGGTTCGTGTTTACATTGCACAAAAACGTAAGATCCGCGTCGGAGATAAGATGGCCGGTCGTCACGGAAACAAAGGGGTTGTGTCTCGTATTGTTCCAGTTGAAGATATGCCTTACCTTCCAGACGGTACACCGGTTGATATCATGTTGAACCCTCTTGGGGTGCCATCACGTATGAATATCGGTCAGGTTATGGAACTTCACCTTGGTATGGCAGCTCGTAACTTGGGTATTCACATCGCGACACCAGTCTTTGATGGAGCAAGCTCAGAAGACCTCTGGGATACTGTGAAAGAAGCTGGTATGGATAGCGATGCTAAGACGATTCTTTACGATGGACGTACAGGTGAGCCGTTTGACAACCGTGTCTCTGTCGGTGTCATGTACATGATCAAGCTTCACCACATGGTTGATGATAAACTCCATGCCCGTTCAGTCGGACCATACTCAATGGTTACCCAACAACCACTCGGAGGGAAAGCTCAGTTTGGTGGACAACGTTTCGGGGAAATGGAAGTGTGGGCCCTTGAGGCTTATGGTGCGTCAAATGTCCTTCAAGAAATCTTGACTTACAAGTCAGACGATGTCAACGGACGTCTGAAGGCCTATGAAGCGATTACCAAAGGTAAACCAATTCCAAAACCAGGTGTACCAGAATCCTTCCGCGTTCTTGTCAAAGAATTGCAATCACTTGGTCTTGACATGCGTGTCTTGGACGAAGATGATCAAGAAGTGGAACTTCGTGACCTTGATGAAGGAGAAGACGATGATGTGATTCATGTGGATGACCTTGAAAAAGCACGTGAAAAAGCAGCAAAGGAAGCAAAAGCAGCCTTTGATGCCGAAGAATCAGAAAAATAATCAGTAAAAATGATTGTCCTGTGAGCAACCAATGCTTCTAGCAGGATGATTCGATAACAAGATACAGACACAAGGAGGTGGCAAGAAAGTTTCCTTTCTTCCCCCACCTAAGCTGTATCCAAATGAAACAAGTATGAAAACAAGGAAAGGTAAGAAATAGTGGTTGATGTAAATCGTTTTAAAAGTATGCAAATCACCCTAGCTTCTCCAAGCAAGGTCCGTTCATGGTCTTATGGAGAGGTCAAGAAACCTGAAACAATCAACTACCGTACATTGAAGCCAGAACGTGAAGGTCTCTTTGATGAAGTCATCTTTGGACCTACAAAAGACTGGGAATGTGCGTGTGGGAAATACAAACGAATCCGTTACAAAGGGATTGTTTGTGACCGCTGTGGGGTTGAAGTAACACGTGCGAAAGTTCGTCGTGAACGCATGGGGCACATCGAGTTGAAAGCACCTGTATCACACATCTGGTACTTCAAAGGAATCCCTTCTCGTATGGGATTGACCTTGGATATGAGCCCTCGTGCCCTTGAAGAAGTCATCTACTTCGCAGCTTATGTGGTGATCGATCCAAAAGATACTCCACTTGAGCACAAATCCATCATGACAGAACGTGAATACCGTGAACGCTTGCGTGAATACGGACCAGGTTCCTTTGTAGCTAAGATGGGTGCAGAAGCCATCCAAGACCTCTTGAAACAAGTGGATCTGGAAGCTGAAATTGCTCTCTTGAAAGAAGAATTGAAGACTGCAACTGGTCAAAAACGTGTGAAGGCTGTGCGTCGTTTGGATGTCTTGGACGCCTTCTACAAATCTGGCAACAAGCCAGAATGGATGGTTCTCAACATCCTTCCGGTTATTCCACCAGATCTTCGTCCGATGGTCCAATTGGATGGTGGCCGTTTTGCTGCCTCTGACTTGAACGACCTTTACCGCCGTGTGATTAACCGGAACAACCGTTTGGCACGTTTGCTTGAGTTGAATGCCCCTGGTATCATCGTGCAAAACGAAAAACGGATGCTCCAAGAAGCCGTTGATGCTTTGATCGATAACGGTCGTCGTGGTCGTCCAATCACAGGACCAGGTAGCCGTCCATTAAAATCATTGAGTCACATGCTCAAAGGGAAACAAGGACGCTTCCGTCAAAACTTGCTCGGTAAACGGGTTGACTTCTCAGGACGTTCTGTTATCGCCGTTGGTCCAACTCTTAAGATGTACCAATGTGGTGTGCCACGTGAAATGGCGATCGAGCTCTTCAAACCATTCGTGATGCGTGAAATCGTTGCGCGTGATATCGTGCAAAACGTTAAAGCTGCAAAACGCTTGGTCGAACGTGGAGATGAACGCATCTGGGATATCCTAGAAGAAGTGATCAAAGAACACCCAGTTCTCTTGAACCGCGCACCGACCCTTCACCGTTTGGGGATCCAAGCTTTTGAACCTGTCTTGATTGACGGGAAAGCTCTTCGCTTGCACCCACTTGTCTGTGAAGCCTATAATGCCGACTTTGACGGGGACCAAATGGCCATCCACGTACCGCTTTCAGAAGAAGCTCAAGCAGAAGCTCGTATCTTGATGTTGGCTGCTGAGCACATCTTGAATCCAAAAGACGGTAAACCAGTTGTTACCCCATCTCAGGATATGGTATTGGGGAACTATTACCTCACTATGGAAGAAGCTGGTCGTGAAGGCGAAGGCATGGTCTTCAAAGACCGTGATGAAGCGGTCATGGCCCTTCGCAATGGCTATGTTCACTTGCATACACGTGTCGGAATTGCGACAGATAGCTTGAACAAACCATGGACAGAAGCGCAACAACACAAGATTCTCTTGACAACTGTTGGTAAGATCCTCTTTAACGATATCATGCCTGCAGAGCTTCCATACCTTCAAGAGCCAAATAATGCCAACTTGACAGAAGGCGTTCCAGCTAAGTACTTCTTGGAGCCTGGTCAAGATGTCAAAGCAGCGATTGAGAAATTGGAATTAAACGTTCCATTCAAGAAGAAAAATCTTGGAAATATCATCGCAGAAATCTTCAAACGCTTCCGTACAACTGAAACGTCTGCTTTCTTGGACCGCTTGAAAGACTTGGGTTACCATCACTCAACCCTTGCTGGTTTGACAGTGGGGATTGCCGATATTCCGGTCGTTGAAGATAAGGCAGAAATCATTGAAGAATCTCACAAACGTGTGGAACAAATCACTAAACAATTCCGTCGTGGTTTGATCACAGATGACGAACGCTACAATGCCGTTACAGCTGAATGGCGTGCAGCCCGTGAAAAATTGGAAAAACGCTTGGTGGATAACCAAGATCCGAAGAACCCAATCGTTATGATGATGGACTCTGGAGCCCGTGGTAACATTTCAAACTTCTCGCAACTTGCCGGTATGCGTGGTTTGATGGCCGCTCCAAACGGACGGATCATGGAATTGCCAATCCTGTCAAACTTCCGCGAAGGTTTGTCAGTACTCGAAATGTTCTTCTCAACTCACGGTGCCCGTAAAGGGATGACCGATACGGCCTTGAAGACAGCCGACTCAGGTTACTTGACTCGTCGTTTGGTTGACGTGGCCCAAGACGTCATTATCCGTGAAGATGACTGTGGAACAGACCGTGGACTTGTGATCCGTGCCATTACTGATGGTAAGGAAATGATCGAGCCACTCGAAGAACGCTTGACTGGTCGTTATACCAAGAAATCTGTTAAACATCCTGAAACAGGTGAAGTCATCGTTGGTCCAGATACCTTGATTTCAGAAGACCTAGCACGTGAAATTGTCAAAGCTGGTGTTGAAGAAGTCACTATCCGCTCTGTCTTTACATGTAACACCCGCCATGGTGTCTGCCGTCACTGTTATGGTATCAACTTGGCGACTGGTGATGCGGTTGAAGTGGGTGAAGCAGTCGGAACTATCGCTGCCCAATCTATCGGGGAACCTGGTACACAGTTGACCATGCGTACCTTCCACACGGGTGGGGTTGCCTCAAATACCGATATCACTCAGGGTCTTCCTCGTGTCCAAGAAATCTTTGAAGCCCGCAATCCAAAAGGGGAAGCGGTCATCACTGAGGTCAAAGGGGAAGTCACAGCGATCGAAGAAGATGCTTCTACACGCACCAAGAAAGTCTTTGTTAGCGGAGCAACTGGTGAGGGCGAATACGTTGTCCCTTACACTGCCCGCATGAAAGTCGAAGTGGGAGATCAAGTCTCTCGTGGTGATGCTCTGACAGAAGGGTCTATCCAACCAAAACGTCTCCTTGCCGTTCGTGATGTCTTGTCTGTTGAAACTTACCTTCTTGCGGAAGTACAAAAAGTATACCGTAGCCAAGGGGTAGAAATCGGCGACAAACACATCGAGGTAATGGTGCGTCAAATGATCCGTAAAGTACGTGTCATGGATCCAGGAGATACAGACCTTCTCATGGGTACTCTGATGGACATTACAGACTTTACAGATGCTAATAAGGATGTCCTTATTTCTGGTGGAGTTCCTGCGACTGCTCGTCCAGTCCTTATGGGAATTACCAAAGCCTCACTTGAAACCAACAGTTTCTTGTCTGCGGCTTCCTTCCAGGAAACAACTCGTGTTCTTACAGACGCAGCGATCCGTGGTAAGAAAGACCATCTCCTTGGACTTAAGGAAAATGTTATCATTGGTAAGATTATTCCTGCAGGTACAGGTATGGCTCGTTACCGCAACTTGGAACCACAAGCGATTAATGAAGTTGAAATTATCGAAGAAGTGCCATTAACAGATGGAACAGTCGATGAAGTTCAAACAGCTGAAGTCATAGAAGAATAAGAAAATAAGTCGGAACTACAAGTTCCGGCTTTTTTTGAAAAAATTATAAAAATTTATTATTTGAAAAATAATTGTATAATTATTGAATTATTTTTTTACCAAAAATATTAGCCCGGTAAAAGTCGTGTTGTAAATACTTACAATTAGTGATTATATGGATATGTATTCTAAACACCAAAATAATAAAATGACTAACTATTAGTAATTTCTTTATAAAACCCAAAATCGGTTTGACATTTAAAGTCATTGGCGGTAGAATGAAAAAAGATGTACACAAATTAAAAAAATGTTGAATTACATGCATGTCAACGGGAGAAGTTTATGGGAAAATTGAAAATTATGGTTGTGTTTGGAACCCGACCGGAGGCCATCAAAATGGCCCCTTTGGTATTGGAGTTGCAAAAACAAAAGGAGGTTATTGAGACCATCACAGTGGTCACTGCCCAGCACCGTCAAATGCTGGACCAGGTCTTAGAAACCTTTAACATCGTACCTGATTACGATTTGGATATTATGGGAAAAAGCCAGACCTTATTGGACATTACCTCTAAAATTCTGAATCAATTAGATCCAGTTATCAAAAAAGAAAAGCCGGATATGGTGCTCGTCCATGGAGATACGACAACCACCTTTGCGGCGAGTCTGGTTGCCTTTTACAATCAAGTCCGCATTGGTCACGTCGAAGCTGGTTTGAGAACCTTTGATAAATATTCACCGTATCCAGAAGAGATGAACCGTCAAATGACGGATGATTTAGCGGATCTGTATTTTGCGCCGACAGGCGAAAGTAAGGCCAATCTCTTAAAAGAAAATCATCCGGAATCCTCTATTGTAGTGACGGGAAATACTGCCATTGATGCGTTGAAACTCACGGTTCAAGAGGACTATCACCACGAAGTGTTAGATCAATTGGATCCAGATAAAAAAGTCATCCTGGTCACCATGCATCGAAGAGAAAATCAAGGCCAACCCATGCGAGCGGTCTTTGGAGCTCTGAGAGAAATGGTGGATCAAGAACCGACTATTGAAGTGGTTTACCCAGTGCATCTTAGTCCAGCGGTCCAAGAGGCGGCAAACGATCTATTAGGAGAACATGATCGGATCCACCTCATTGAGCCTCTAGATGTGCTGGATTTCCACAATTTAGCTTCTAGAAGTTACTTTATCATGTCGGATTCAGGTGGGGTGCAAGAGGAGGCGCCATCATTAGGAAAACCGGTATTGGTATTGCGCGATACAACGGAACGCCCAGAAGGGGTCAAAGCAGGGACCTTGAAATTAGTTGGAACGGATCCTACCGTCGTCAAATCCACGATGACAGAGCTCTTAAGCAACGAAAGCCTGTATCTTCAAATGGCAAATGCCCGAAATCCTTATGGGGATGGAAAAGCTTCTGAGCGAATCGTACAAGCCATTAAACATTACTTTGGCCAGGGAGAGGCTGCCGAAGAATTTCATGAGGGAGAGAAAGAATAAATGAAAAAAACGGAAAAGTTAAGTAGATGGTTGCTGATTTTGATTGTTTTCGAAGTACTTCTTTTACTTTACTGCTTGTTTTTTGCAAGAGAGATTCTGATTGAAGAAGGATTGTTCTTTGTTTTAGGATTATTTTCTGCTATTGTCTTATCGGATTTATTGTTGACATGGACCATCCTGTTGTCATTTGCCCTTGGGATTGTCTTTTTGGTGGCGGGTGTTGTCTATATCCCATTTCATCAAGCCTTGCTTCTGCTCTTTAGTTTTCCGATCTTGATTGGAATATTGACCCGAATTCGCTATCACCTCTTTAAAGAGATTGCAAAAGTGAAGGATCAAGAGCCAGAAGCTTACGCAGATTACCGCAACCGCATCGCTTCTTATGGCGGACAAACCAATGATACAATTCAGGCCTTACTCATTCACTGGTCGCACGAGGAATTGTTCTTCCAATTGCAACCGAGAGAGTACAATCGGACCTTGAACCAAATCAACTATTTGTTAACGCATCATCTGAAGCCAAATGAAAGCTTGTATTATGTATCAGACGGTAATTTCTTGATCTTATCTTCTGATAGCGAGCGGGATCTGAAGAGCGATTATATGACGGTCTTAAAACCACAGTTGGAAGGACTGGTTTTCCAAGGAGAAGATGGGGTTCAGGGCATCCAATTTCAGTCAGGATTTCTTGTAGTGGATCAATCCAATCGAACCAAATACCATCGCTATAAAGAAATGATTCGTTACTTAAAACGTCAACTTGAAACAGATATTATTGTGGAATATTAGGAGGAAAACATGTCTCTTACAAATATATTTTTTAATATAGCTGTAGGCATCAGTGTATTTTTTGCCTTGTGCTTTATTGTATTATTTGTAGCTTATACGGTGATTTACCACCGTGTCAATAAAAATTTTAAGGCGGTGGACCATGATTAGTCAGATTGTGATGATTATTGCCTTGATTTCGATTTGGTTGTCCTTAGCCTGGGGCTTAGTAATCCTCTTTTCAGCCGTTCATTTTTGGTTTAAACACAGTGATTTTCGTGTTAATACGGATCCGCTTCCTTATTATCCAAAAGTGACGATCGTCGTGCCCGCCCATAATGAGGATGTGGTCATTGCACAAACAGCTAAAGCGATCCTTGATATGAACTACCCACATGATCGTGTTGAATTACTGCTCTTTGCGGATAATTGTTCTGATCGAACCTATGAAGAGTGTTTGGCGGTTAAAGCATTGCCAGAGTATGCAGGACGTGATTTGACCATTATCAATCGAAGCGGGACAGGTGGGAAAGCCGGTGTACTAAATGACGCTTTGGCGATGGCGACTGGAGACTATATCTGCGTCTATGATGCAGATGCCATGCCTGAAAAAAATGCCCTTTATTTCCTTGTGAAGGAAGTCCTCAAAGATCCAGAACGTCATGTGGCTTCTTTCGGCCGCAATAAAACGCGGAATGCCAATCAAAACTTCTTGACCCGCTGTATCAACCAAGAGATTGTTGTCACCCAACGGGTTCATCATGTGGGCATGTGGCATCTCTTTAAGATTGGACGGATTCCAGGAACTAACTTCATTATTCAAACCGAATTTGTCAAGAGTATTGGAGGATGGAAAAACGGTGCCTTGACGGAGGATACGGATATTTCCTTCAAGATTATGCAAAGTGGGAAGTTGATTGCGCTAGCCTATAATTCAGAAGCCTTTCAACAAGAGCCAGAAACTCTGAAGAGTTACTATATGCAACGGAAACGTTGGGCCAAAGGGAATTATGAAGTGGTTCTTTCCAACTTCAAGCATTTATTTGGTAAGGGAAATTGGCGCGTGAAGTTAGAAGTGACCAACTATTCCTGTGTCTTCTTCTGGTTTAACGCAGCCATCGTCTTATCGGACTTGATCTTTTTTGCCAATATTCTGGCCATGTGTATCCATACAGTGGTGCCAGGTGTGCAAATTCCATTTGCCTTTGATTCAGAAAATATCTATATTGCGCAATTGATGTTGTTCAATTGGGTCTTGATGATTGGACTTTATCTGCTTCAGATTAATGTGGCTCTTGCCTCACAATTTGGTCAAGCCACTACCAAGCAAATTTGGTTGGCCTTGGCTGCCTATTTCACCTATTCTCAACTGTTTATCATTGTGTCGATTGATGCCATCTCTTCGATTGTGATGGATAAACTATTGCACCGGAAAGAAACCAAATGGGTTAAAACAAAACGATTCGCAGGATAGGAGAGATTATGAATACGAAAAAGATGAGATATGTATGGTTTCTAGTCATCCTTTGCATTTTCTGTTTGACCTTGTTTTTAGCGAGAACGCGAAGCAAAGTGGAGATGCGAAATCGAATTTATCGTCAGTGGAATGAGCATTTTGTTGTTTCAAAAGGGAAAGAATCCTATGTTCGAACCACCAATGATAGCAATCAAACGGTAGTGTTATCTGAGGCGCAAAGTTATGGAATGCTCATTACTGTTGCGGCTGCTGAAAAAGGACAAGCCCAACAAGCAGACTTTGATCGACTCTATCACTATTATCTAAATCATCGCTTGGAAGGTACCCAATTGATGTCTTGGAAACAAACCATCAGCAATGGAAAAGCAAAGGATGAGGATCATAACGCCACAGATGGAGACCTCTACATCGCCTATGCTCTTCTAAAAGCCGCTCAGCAATGGCCAAAGCAAGCCAAAGACTACCAGGCTCAAGCCAAAGCGATTTTAGAAGATATTCTCGCACACAACTACAATGAAGAAACTGGTGTGTTAACGGTGGGGAATTGGGCCAATCAGGATTCGGAATTTTATCATTTGATGCGGACATCTGATACACTGCCAGCGCAATTCCAGATCTTTTATGAAGTGACAAAAGATTCGAAGTGGTTGGACATCAAAGAAAAGATGTTGCAACAACTCCAAACGATCAGCTCCCAAACAAAAACAGGTTTACTACCTGATTTCATCTGGGTAGATGAGCAAGGAACGCGCGTAGCGGATCCCAAGACGATTGAATCCAAGTATGATGGTGCCTACTCGTATAACGCTTGTCGACTTCCATACAACCTTGTTCAAAGTAAGGACGCAACCAGTCAAAAATTGGTGAAAAAGATGCTTAACTTTTTCAAGAGTCAAAGAAACCTGTATGCAGGTTATGACTTAAAAGGGAAGGCCTTGAATAATCATCAGGCAGCAAGCTTTTTGGCACCGATTGTCTATGCCTCTGAACATGAAAAAGGCTATTTGAAGTTGGTGCAACAGAACAAGTATATCTTTACACAAGATCTACCTCTGAACAACTATTACGATGCAACCATGACAACCATGATTGCACTTGAATTGTTCTAAATACTTGAGAAGAGAGAGTTCCCAGGATGGCTCGTCATTTTGTTGGGACTCTCTTTTTTGATTCTCGAAAAAAGGACCCAATAGCAATTAGGCAGTCTATTTTCGAAAAATAATGGTGAAAATTGCCTGGAAACTACCTGAAAAATCATGCTCTGAGCAGAAAACTTTTATTCTCAAAGGATTTTCTATATAATAGAGGATACAAAGGATGGAAGAGTTTATGTATCGAGTGATTGAAATGTACGGGGACTGTGAACCCTGGTGGTTTTTAGAAGGTTGGGAAGAAGATATCGTGAGTAGTCGGAAGTTTGAAGACTATTACCAGGCTTTGAAATACTACAAGCAGAAATGGTTGGAGTTAAATGAGCATTTTCCAAGTTATAAGAGTCGGAGTGACCTCATGACGATCTTTTGGGATACCAAGGAGAAAGAGTGGTGTGAGGACTGCAGTGAAGATGTGCAGTTTTTCCATTCGATTGTCCTCTTAGAAGACGAGCACAAGATCCCTAAAAGCAAGCTCCGCCCAGGCTACGAAAAGGAAAGAGGCAGTCGCAAACACCGTTCTTGTCAATATACACTCGATTCAAAAAAGGGGACAACCCTGTCATAAGAGACATTCGGAAGATTTTCTAGAGCGATCTAGAAAGTCTTCTTTTTTTGTCTTCTTTTTCGAATAGTATAAGTGAGAGGAGGAACTATGGTTCAAGAAATTGCAAAAAAACTGATCCGTATGGGGAAAAAGGAAGAAGCTCAGGATCTTTACTTCATTCCTCGGAAGGAGGAGTACCAAGTTTCTATGAGGGTGGGAGACGAGAGGCGCTTTGTGCAGTCCTTCCCTTTTGAGGAGATGACAGCTATGATTAGCCACTTTAAGTTCGTAGCAGGGATGAATGTGGGAGAAAAAAGGCGCAGCCAGCTAGGATCGTGTGATTACCCTTTGGAGAATGGAGTGGTCTCGATTCGCTTGTCGACGGTGGGGGATTATCGTGGTTATGAAAGCTTGGTCATTCGGCTCTTGCATGATGAGGAACGTGAATTGCGGTTTTGGTTTGATCAGTTGCCGGACTTGAAGAAGAAATTGGCTGGTCGTGGCCTCTATCTCTTTGCAGGTCCTGTTGGTTCGGGAAAGACCACTCTCATGCATGCTTTAGCGCAAGAGCGCTTTGCGGACCAGCAAGTCATGTCTATTGAAGACCCTGTCGAGATCAAGCAGGATAATATGCTTCAGCTTCAGCTGAATGACCAGATTGGCATGACCTATGACAACCTGATCAAACTCTCCTTACGCCATCGGCCGGACCTTCTCATCATTGGAGAGATCCGAGATAAGGAAACAGCTCGTGCAGTCGTACGAGCTAGTTTAACAGGAGTCACCGTCTTCTCTACGATTCATGCCAAGAGCGTTCGAGGTGTTTATGAGAGGCTCTTAGAACTTGGAGTGAGTGAGGAAGAGCTCAAGATTGTTTTACAAGGTATTTGCTACCAACGATTAATTGCAGGAGGAGGTGTGGTCGATTTTGCGACGGAAAACTACCAAGAGCACTCAGCCAGCCGCTGGAACCAACAAATGGATCTCTTGGCTCAATCGGGATATATCCAGCTGGCTCAGGCCCAAGCCGAAAAAATTATCTACCGCTAAACAAAAGCAAATTATTGAATTGTTTTTGAATCTTTATTCGAGTGGTTTTCATCTGTCTGAGATCGTCGATTTTCTGGATCGCTCCCACCTAGTGGAGAGTCGTTTGGTTTCCCAGATGCGAGATGATCTCTCGCGGGGCCGGAGTTTTTCAGAGATGATGGCGGGGATCGGTTTTTCAGATGCAGTGACGACACAGCTGTCTCTCGCTGAGCGCCATGGCAATCTTATATTGAGCTTGGAGAAAATCAGTGCTTACCTAGAAAACATGCGCAAGGTCAAGAAAAAGCTGATTGAGGTGAGCACTTATCCTCTTATCTTGCTTGGCTTTTTAGTTCTGATTATGCTAGGCTTGCGCAATTACTTGCTTCCTCAAATGGATGCTCAAAATATTGGGACGCAATTGATCAGTTCCTTCCCCCAACTCTTTTTGGTCTTAGGAGCGGGACTGGTGACCTTCTTCTTACTCGGCTTTCTCTATTATCGAAAGTCAGGCAAGATCAACGTTTTTAGAACCTTGTCTCATCTGCCTTTCGGAAAAGGCATAATTCAAGCTTATTTGACAGCCTATTATGCCAGAGAATGGGGCAATCTGATTGGGCAAGGATTGGAATTGTCTCAGATTTTTTCCATGATGCAGGAGCAAAAATCCCAGCTTTTTCAAGAAATTGGGAGGGACTTAGCTCTTTCTTTAGATCGTGGCCAGTCCTTTTCAGAAACGGTCAGGGGGTATCCTTTTTTCAAAAAAGAATTGCCCCTTATGATTGAATATGGTGAAGTCAAATCAAAGCTCGGAAGTGAGTTAGAGATCTACGCTGAAAAAACATGGGAAGATTTCTTTCGTCAGGTTCACAAGGCCATGAATGTGATACAACCCTTGGTGTTTGTCTTTGTGGCTCTTGTGATTGTGTTACTCTATGCAGCCATGTTGCTGCCGATTTATCAAAATATGGAGGTTCATTTATGAAAAAATTAAAAACCTATCAGGTTAAAGCCTTTACACTTATTGAAAATAGCGTAACTAAATTTATTAAATCTTCCAGCGAATAACTATCTTGTTAGATGTGACTTGCACCTTGTCAATTAACTCTCTGACAATAACTTTCTGGTTATCGTAGGACATATCAAACACGCTACTAGCATCTAATAGCTTTTCTATCTTTTTTCTTTGGCCTGCTTGCTTATCAGTCGAGGCTTTTTTTATTTCCTCTTCCAGGGCGGTTCTTTGCTTGATAAAATCTGAAGACTTGCTTCTTAATTCGTCCAGCGTGATCCTATCGTCCAAGTATAGGTCGTTTAGCTTACTTAGTTTGAGTGTTAGGCTATCTATCTGCTTTTGGATTGCCTGCCTGTCGACTGCCGGGCTTGTATCGTCCGAAAATAATTCTTGTATCTTCTCTGGGTCGTTTTGTAACTGAGAAATGCGAGTTAGAACATAATGCTCTAACAATTCCATATCATAGTATCCGGAATCGCACTTTTTGTTGTCATTGTAGACCGTGACACCTTTTGTCTTTCTAGGGTGTCTTTGGTAGCACTCGTATCTTTTAAATCGTGTGCCGTCCTTTCGCTTTTGACCTAAAATGACTTTAAGGGGCGCGTGGCAGTATCCACATTGAGCCAGTCCGGATAGCATATATTTAGCCTGGAATGGTCGAGGGTTTGATAATTCTTTAGCTGTTTGCTGTCTCTTTGCCAGCTCTCTTTGTGTTTGCTCAAAATCATCTAGCGATATTATGGCCTTGTGTGTGCCTTGGAATGTTTGGCCCTTGTATTGATTCAAACCACAATATACAGGATTGGCTAGTATTCCTCTGATTGTGCGATAACTCCAAGCTGGTTGTTTGGGATATTCTTCGTTTATCTTGTCTCTCAATTTAGTTATTGACATACCGGCCAGGTATGAAGTAAATATTTCCTTTACTGCCAGGGCTTCGTACTCGTTAACAGTCATTGATCCTGTTTCTTTGTTATAATCATATCCGTAGGACGTTTTGGCCCACATCATAGACTTGCCGGCTTTGGCACGGCCTAGCTTGCCTAGTTGCATTCTCTCTTTTATCTGCTCGCGCTCTAGTTGAGCAAATACGGATAATAAACCTATAACGGCCCGCCCGAAAGGTGTAGACGTGTCAAAGTTTTCGAGCAGGCTGACAAACTCGATATTATTTTTTAAAAATATATCCTCGATCAAATAGAGCGTGTCTTTTTGGCTACGGCTCAAACGATCCAGCTTGTATACTAGTACCGTATCAAATAGCTTGCTTTGGGCATCTTTTATCAGTTGTTCCAGGGCTGGCCTTTCAGTCGTAGACCCAGAAAAACCCCCGTCAGTATAAACCTTGTATATATGCCAGTCCTTAATATCGCAGTAGCTTTCCAGCTTTGCCTTTTGTTCTTCGATTGAGTAGCCCTCTTCTAGTTGGGAAGTGGTAGACACGCGCACATATAGAGCGACTTTATTGATCTTATCCATTGTTTCTATACTCCTTTTTTGCTAAAATAGAGTATAGAAAGACACCTTTCAAAATATTCATTTTGAAGCCTTTCCTTATCTTGACTGCCTCACGCTCAGACTCGCCAAAGTTTGAGAGCGTGGGGCTTTTTTTATTTATCTAAAATCATTTTACCGTCTTTCTCCTGCGCAATAACTTTTGCATTAGCATCTAAAACGATAAGGTTTGGAGCTTTAAAGTTTGGATCATACTGTCTAAGCTCATTCTCTCCAGACTGTTTTATTTTAAGCATACCGTCAACCATAGGTTGAGCCTGTTTGATCTGTTCATCGGTTAAGGTGTCTGAAATAGTGATTGCTATATCTTTCTCGGTTGAATTAACAGACGCTTTAGGATCAACTCCATGTACCCATGCTTTGAAATTTTTTACAAAAACTTCATAAGCAGAACGTCCTTGTAAAACATCACTAGAAGAGGTTGAAGAAGTCGATACTTCATTTGATGATGAGACTTGTTCCGTACTTTGTTCTTGACTTTGATCTGTGTCTGCTTCTTGCTGACTGCATCCAGCAATAAATAGAGTGAGTACTACGACTGCTGCAAATGTTATCTTTTTCATATTTCCCTCCCGGCTACCCAACTAGCCTATAAAATTCATCAATGACCATTAGTTCATCTGTCACTGATTTAAGTTTGTGTTTCTCCATAAAGTTTAAATAGTTAAAATCTTCCTTGTCTACTCTTTCCAGCTCCTCTCTCAGTAGCGCGTGAATCATGGCCCGGTTGGCTTCATTTTCGCACTTTATCGGGTTGATAGTATAATTGGCCTCGGTATGGTCTAGGTGGCCTAATTCGTGCAATATGACCCTTTTCTGGGCTTCTCTAGTTAGTGATTTGTTAACGAAGATAATCTTCAAGTCGGATATTATCATTCCTGGTCGTGGCCATAGGTCGTTGTCAAAGTAGGCAAGGGTGACTCCCTCGCTGTCGCATATTTCTTCTATCGTCATAATCTGCCTTTTAGATACCCCTCGATAATATTCTGTATAGCCACGATATCGCTTTCTGTTAGTGGCTTACCGTCGAAAGTCTTTGCACTTTCGGCTAGCTTGCGCAGGTCTGTTTCTGAATAGCCCGTTTCAGCGGTTGATTCCCGTTCCCGTGGCACGTCATATCCCATGAGCCAGGCTTCTGACACATTAAATGTTAAAGCAAGCAAGGCCAGCCGTCTTTGGTCTGGTGCTTGTACACCATTTACATATTGTGAGATTGCACTTTTGCCAAGTTTGACACCTAATTTTTCTTGATATGGTTTTGAATTATTGAAGATGTCTACTTGTTTCCAGTTCTTTTCTTCCATTAGCTGTCGTATTCTATCCGCTGTTTCGTACTTTCTCATTTTGATCAACTCCTTATTTCTACTATAGTATATCACAATATTTGAAAAATAAAAATAAAAAAGTTCAAGAATTATGAAAAAAACTGTTGACAAAGTTCACGGTGCATGGTATACTTAAACCATAAACAAAGTTCACGGAACGTGAACAAAGAAAGGAGCTACAATATGAGCAATGACTACTCAAAGTTGCTAGGCGCGATCACAGAGAAGATGGGAACGCAACTGGCCTTTGCCCAGGCTATGGGGGTATCGGAGCGCAGTATCTCGCTTAAATTGAATAACAAGGTATCTTGGAAAGATAGCGAAATTTCAAAAGCGGTTGAAGTGCTTGGCCTTGATCCGAAAGATATCCCAGCTTATTTTTTTAAACACAAAGTTCACGAAGCGTGAACTTTGTAAGTAAATAGAAAGAGGAAAAGGTGAAGATAAATGAAGTGAAAAACAACGCATTCTATCAACTACCGCAATGGTTATTTGATCCAGAATACAAAGACATGAGCCTAAGAGCTAAGGTTGTATATGCGCTAATCTTTGATAGACGTTCCTTGTCACTAGAAAATAACTGGTACGACAAAAACGGCGACGTGTATATGTACTTCACGAACCAGCAGATGATGGAAAAACTGAACTGCTCAGAAAAAACTATTATTTCTTCTAAGAAAGAATTGGAGAAATATGGCTTGATAAAAGAAGTTAGACAGGGGGTAAACAGGCCAAACCGCTTGTATATCAACGGAACTGTAAAAATTACAGGTCAAGAACTGGAAAATTTACAGTACGGAACTGTAAAAATTACAGGTCAAGAACTGGAAAATTTACAGCCAATCAATACTAATAATATCAAGACTAATATAACCAATATTAATGATGATGATGATAGGCCTCAAAAATTAGAAAATATTCAATCTGGAACTATCGCTCAGACACTCAGAAGTAGAGGTTTTAAATTAGATCAAATTCAATTTCAACAGTTATTCGATTATATCGCTTTAGATGGAATGAAGATTGAGCTTGTCCAGCTTGCTATCAGCAAGTCAGCAGACAACGAAGCTAGAAATTTTAGATATCTAAAGAGTATCTTGGATAACTGGAAAAAGAACGGTGTAACAACGGTTGAAGAAGCAGAAAAGGCAGATGAGAAATATAAATCATCTAAAAAGCCTAAAACATACAACGGCCAGAAAGATTTCAAGTCCGGCAAGTATGCACTTCTCGGAACTGACATAAGCGTTCACGAAATAGATCCGGAATTAGGATTCTAGGGGGTGACAGCATGGATTTACCGTTTGTCTACCATATCAACGAGCAAGAGACTTGCTCAATACATTCGTGCTTTAAGTGGTCGTTAAACGATGATGTACCACTACAAGGCGAACGGAGCAGAACCTTTTGCCCGGAGTGCCAAAGGGAGAAAATGGCGCGTGAGAAAGAACAGAAGATCGGTCAAGCTCAAACAGCCACTATCTTGCGCAAGACTTACGATGTTTTTGATAAAAACAGCATCATACCGCCAGAAATGAAAGACGCAACCTTTAAGACTTTCACGGTATCAAATGAGATAGACGAGAAAGCTAAGAACTACGCTTTACGGCTGGTACATCATTATTTACATGACGGACGAGGGAACGCTTTGATAATGGGTGAAGCTGGACGAGGTAAAACACACCTCGCACTAGCAATCGCGGAGAAGCTAAACGCAGACTTCAAAGCAAATAAAATTCCTAAAAGCATCTTGTTTGTCAATGTACCCACTCTATTTCAGAAAATACAAGGCGGGTTTGATAAGAAAGGGTCTATGTCAACTAATGACTGGCTGGATCTACTGACTAAGGTTGACTTCCTTATCCTTGACGATTTAGGCAAGGGCGACCACGGGCAGTGGAAGCAAGACTTTCTCTATACGCTTTTGGATCATCGCGATAAAACGATCATTACGACCAACATGGGAGGTAAGGCAATGAAAGAAGCGTATGACGACGGTCTAAGAAGTCGCATAACCAAAGGTGGACGGGACCTTTACTTTAAATACCCGGACAACGCAGAAGATAGGAGGAAATTGCCGTTTTGATTGACAAAATGATTGAGGGCTTCGAAGCTACTTGCTACGAGCTTTCAGATGAAATTAAAGCTAAGTTACTAGCTAGTGATCCAGATAGCGCAAGAGGTAAGATCATGGACCTGTACGCTTGTAGATTAGCCGGCAGAGCATAAAAAAAGGCATCTTGGAAAAGGCAATTCCAAGAAGCCGAGAGATAAAACTTTCTAAGGAAATTATAACACGATGAAAACTAAAAATCAATGGCGACCGCGCATAATCAATATTATGGCAGACGGTAGCCAGGTAGACAACCTAACAGGGTACACTATACCAAAAGATAGCGGATATTACAACGCGATCAGACGAATTAATAAGGAGATATGAAATGTATAACGATATTTTGGCCTGTATGACAATTGCAGGAACATTTTTTGCAGCAGGCTTCGCAGGGGCGGTTTGGGATTTTAAACGCGCACAACGTAAAAAGGCTAGACTGGCCAAACAGGAAGCGATCATGCAACAGTACGAGGAAGATCTACAAGAGAAATTTAACGAGGGCTATCAAGCATTTCAAGCAGATCTAGCTTATGCTCGGAAACACTCACGCTCAGATAACGACTGGAGCGCAGTAGATGTTTTGTAGCAAAAAAATTAAAGCGTTAAAACAAGAGATACGTTTTCAAAAAATCGACCTAGAAGGCAAAAATAATATACTTCGAGTAACTTTGAACGATAACAGAAGATTGCGGAAGGAACTGAACCAAAAAAACCAACTTTTGAAAAAGTATCAAGAAGTTTTAATGAAGTATCAAGAGGAGGGTAAGCTATGAACGAACGCTTACAACTAATACTAGCCTGTATCAGAGTAGGACGGGCGAATGTACTGACCACACGCGACATTGCCAAAATGACAAACTTGTCAGTGCGAAAGGTGCGAGGGGGAATCGCAGAGCTACGACTTAATTACTCAGTGCCTATCGTTGCCAGTCGTTCACTTCCTCGCGGGTATTATTTCGCGGAGAATGATGATGAGTACACAGCGTGGGTGCTACAGTACAAGAAGCAAATCAAGACTGAGCAGAAACTACTGGACAGCTTGAAATCTACGAGTTGGGATCACTATAAGAAAATCAAAAAGGAGATAAAAAATGGCGACACTTTACGAACTGACAGGACAATTTCTTGACATCTACAATATGGACCTGGACGACGAAACGAAACAGGACACGCTGGACAGCATCGACTGGAACGAGGACTACGAGAACAAAGTCGAGGGCTATATCAAAGTCATTAAAAATCTTGATGCAGATATCGAAGCCCGAAAAAACGAAATGGACCGCTTGAAGAAGTTGAACGATGCGGACAAAGCCAAGAAAGAGCGCATGAAAGCCACGCTTGAGGAAAGCATGGAACTCACAGGACACGACCGAGTAGATACGGCCCTGTTTAAGGTATCGTTCAGACGATCTAAGGCCGTTGAGGTTGACATGGTCTTACTGCCAGACGAGTACAAGAAAGTTGAATACAAGGCCGATAAGACGGCTTTAAAACGACTTTTGACAAATGGGCAAGAAATTGCTGGAGCTACGCTGGTAGAAAACAAGAATTTGAGTATTAGGTAAGGAAAGATGAAGAAATCAGAAACAATAACAGAGTTGAGCAAGGCTTTTGCAAAGACTCAAAAAGAGATGAAACAGCCTTTAAAAGATGCAAACAACCCATTTTTTAAGAGCAAGTATGTACCGCTTGAGAATGTGGTAGAAGCTATCACGGAATCAGCAAGTAAGAACGGGCTATCGTTCACTCAGTACCCGTCCAGCGATGAAGCCGGGAACGTGACAGTAGGAACGCTGGTGATGCATGAATCGGGCGAATGGATTGAATACGATCCGATCAAGATGAAACCAGTCAAGAATGATCCTCAATCAATCGGGTCAGCGATCACATACGCGAAACGGTACGCACTATCTGCAATCTTTGGGATCACAAGCGACCAGGACGACGACGGCAACGAAGCAACGCAATCGAAGAAACAACCAGCGAAGAAAGCTAATGATCCAGTTATCTCAGTAGAGGAAGCCAACCGCTATTTGAAAGAGATAGCTACTATCGCAGAAGCGAAAGGGAAAGAAGATGGCTCAATCGCTAAATGGTTCTTACAACACTTAAATGTGGCAAACTACAAGCAGATTAAACAATCGCAAGTAGAACAAGCAGAAATGCTATTAGGTAAATTGAAAGGATAAGCAATGTTAAATTCAGTATGTTTAGTTGGAAGGCTTACCAAAGACGCAGAGCTTAGATACACGCCAAACAACCAAGCAGTAGCAACTTTCACACTCGCAGTCAATCGCCCTTTTAAAAGCCAAAATGGCGAGCGTGAAGCAGATTTCATCAATTGTGTGATCTGGCGACAGCAAGCAGAAAATCTCGCAAACTGGGCCAAGAAAGGGGCTTTGATTGGGATTACCGGTCGCATTCAAACACGAAACTATGAAAACCAGCAAGGCCAGCGGGTATATGTGACTGAGGTTGTAGCGGATAGCTTCCAGCTTTTAGAAAGTCGGAAAGACCGTGAAGCCGGGCCGTCGCAAGGATACGGCCAGCCGGATTTCTCACGGCAGGCAACAGCTAATACGAGCCCTATGGATATCTCAGATGATGATTTGCCATTTTGAGGTGAACAATGAAACAAATGACAGTTTGGGCATTGTTTGACAGCGGTAATGGTAGCTATACAAAAGGCGTGAAAGCTCTGAATGGTTCGGGGGGGGCAAACATTGACATCTATCCAATCGGAATAGACATAGAAAACAAGAACGATCATTTTATAAATTTGAACCTTGCTGACTATGGGCGCTTGTTTGGAGACAACGCACTTTTTGACAAACTAGACAAGTTGCCAAAACCTGATTTGATAATAGCTAGCCCACCATGTGAAAGCTGGAGTAATGCTAGTGCTATGTGCGAGGGTAACGCTTGCTGGAAACAAGAAGACTTATCAGATAGCCTCTTTGCTCCACAAAGGGAGCCTAGCATGTTTACGATTAGGACCGCCTCTGACTACGAGAAAGCCTATATAAATTATCAGTATGACCGTCAATTTATGAAAAGGGTAAACGGAGAGCTTTGCGCTTTCAATACCATTGAGATTATCAAGCGGTATAACCCTAAATATTTCATCATAGAGAACCCAGCAAGTGGGCGCTTGTGGAAATATATTGAGGATGTCATGGATTTCAAACTCCCACATCTCAATCTCGCACGCTACAACAATTATGACTACCCTTTGCAGAAACCTACAAAGTTTGCTAGTAATATTGATTTGGGTCTAAAAAATGACATCATCAAGCAAGATGTAGAGTGGAAACATTTTTCCAAGTCCTATAATGAGCGGTCAAATATACCACAAAACTTGGTCATAGAGATTTTTACCAAGGTCTACAATAAATTTTTACAGGAGAAATAACATGAAACAACAAAAAGAATTTTACGCAATCGCAATCGATAAAAACAACCAATTTTTGGCTGAGTATAAAAATAATGACAGAACATTAACATTTACAGCTAAAACAACAGATGATATTCGCTTTGCATTGATTTTTGAAAAAGGTGATGAGAAAACCGACAAATCTATGGAAAATCTAGCTAAGGCAGTAGGTGGTCGCATTGTTAAAGTCAAAGCAGAATACGAGATCACTGAGGAAGATGGCTCTGAGTTAAAAGAGCTGGAAGTAAACGATGAAGAAGATGAAATAAAAGCTTTTTTGAGTCATTTATTAAAACGTGGCTTGGAGTAACGAATGAAAGAATTGACGTTATCACTTGACGCTTCCACTAGTGCGACAGGCTGGGCTGTTTATGACGGCCCAGACCTGTTAGAAAGTGGGGTCGTTAACCCTAAAGGTACATTTTTAGAACGGGCTTTACAAATGGCGAATAAGCTGAAAGCCATTCAGTCGCGGTTGATTTTAAAGTATAACAAACCCTTTAAAGAGATTGTGATCGAGCAGAACAATGTCGGAGGTGGCAACCAGCAGACGATGGTTAAAATCGGAATTGCAACGGGCATTATCATTTCCAGGCTCATTGCGGACCGTGTCTACTTCGTCAATGTTAGAACTTGGAGAAAGCACTTTGCGATTAAAGGCAAAGGCCGGCAGGTTTTGAAACAGCAAGCAATTGACATCGTGGCAGATAAATTTAATAAAGATGTTAAGGACGATGAAGCAGACGCGATCTTGATCGGGCTATATTTTGAAGAAATGTACAGCTTTAGGGACGGCCTGGAAAATCATCGTTTAGGTATTTGATATGGAAAAGGAAAACTTACTACGATCCAAACGGATCTATGAAAAACGGCTTAGTGAGGAGCTACAGCTTAAAACAATCAGCAATACGCGAGGACATCACTACAGCGCGAATTATCGCCAATGGCTACACAAGGAAATTAAAAGAAATCGAGGGGGGATATGATAGATGGATATTGACAAAATCGAGGAACTAACCGAGCTAACTAGACAGTGGTTTATTGACCGGGATATCACGCAGGGAGATGTATTTAAACAGACGCTCAAGCTATTTGAAGAATTGGGCGAGCTGGTCGCAGGGTATGCCAAGCAAAAAGAGCAACTCACAAAGGACAGCATCGGTGATTGTGCCGTGGTTGTCGTAGGATTGGCAATGATGATTGAACTTGATCCGGTTGAGATCATGACTAAATCAGTAGAAGCGAGAAAGGGCGATATCAAAGACTGCTTTGAGTTGATGATTGACAATGCCAGCGAATTTCAGTTTTCGCGCAAGTTAGAAGTTATGAAAAATGCCAAGTTTAACCTTTTGCGAATCGTAAGCTATTTAAAAGCTATCGCGCATAAATTAGGCTATGACTTCGCAGATTGCTTTGAGCTAGCGTACAACGAGATCAAGGACCGGAAAGGCCGCTGGGTCGAGGGTAGCTTTGTAAAAGAGGAGGATTTAGAAAATGAACCGGATTAAGGAGTTAAGAAAACAATGTGGGTTAAGTCAGAGGGGCTTATCTGAACAAATTGGTGTAAATATCAGAACTGTACAACGTTAGGAACGTGGAGAAGGCGCGATGAAACCCCCAACAGCAGAGGGTGTGGCTAATTTCTTTGGAGTTAGTGTGGGGTATCTTTTGGGTTATTCGCAAAACCCAGGTATTCCAGAGAAAGAAGAACTACAACTTTCAGAACGTCAACAGTACATACAGAAATTAACTAACATTGAGATCTCTTTACTACTCGATTCAGAATTTATGAGCTCGCAAGACTTGAGCAATATTAAAAGAGTAGCCAGAGGACTATACGAAGATCTGGTATGGATGCAATATGAAGCAGAAAAAAGAGAAGGCAAGTAAAAATGAATAAACGAGAATTAATTGAACACATTAATAACAAATTATTTGATAATTTGAAAGATACATTGTTCACAGAACCTACACTTTCAATCACAGAAAGCGCAAAAGATAACAAAGTGACAATGACGTTTGAAACCGAGCAGGGCGGAGTCCTTGTAGGCGGTATGTTGAAGAAATTTGAAAAAGTAACAATCCCGCAGTTTGTTGCTGAATTTATCGCAGAACAGAAAAAACAAGTTTATACGCTATCCGAGTCAATAGATGCGTGCATGTCTGATAGAGTTGCAGAATGGTATTGGGACAATTCCGAACTCTTTGCACGAGCTTGGCTTGATGGATACGAGGTCGCGAAAGAGAAGCGGTATATTGTTAAAGTAAAAGGGGCAGAAGAAGGCTACAACTACCTAAATTGTCGTATAAGTTTGAATGAATATTTTTTTAGTGGAGAAAGTGAACCGTTATATTTTCGCGTAAAACACACTCGGGAAATGCTTGAAAAAGCTGGCTTTGGCTGGGTGTTTGATTGCGAGGGCATTGAAGTAAAGGAAGTGAAAGAATGATTCCAAAATTTAGAGCGTGGCATCATGAATTAAGCAGAATGATGCCGATAGAAACTATGTTTTTCTTTGCCAATGAGATTGACGAACTTCAATTGAATGACTCAGTCATGAACGACAGCATACCAGCATCCCCTGAAGAAATCGAACTCATGCAATTCACGGGCCTATTCGATAAGAATGGGAAGGAGATCTTCGAGGGGGATATTGTTGAGTTTGAAGATGAAGTCTGGTATACGGATGGAGGATTCTACGAAAACAAGGATGAGGCTTATGATTCTGTTCAAACGAATAATCGAGTAGTGATTATCTATGATGGCTTTGAATGGGATTTGGATAATTTTTGGAAAGGAACAAGTGATTGTTCGTCGGCGTGGATGAGTATTTTTGAAGACCATATGCAGAGCCTTAAATATTTTTTACAAAACGAGGCATCAGTCATCGGCAACATCTACGAAAATCCCGAATTGTTGGAGGTAACAGAATGAGACCAAACAGATACCCATATACTAAAAATCAATGGGAAGAAGAAACAACGCTGGTATGTTTTGGTGATGATACCAGCTTTAAACTGAGAGTAGAAAGAAATAGAATGACGGGTGAAACGAAACAATGAAGATTATATTTTATCTAAAAGAAGGTCATAAATTTGAAGCACTAGGGTGTAACGAAAAAGAAGTGACTAGATTAGTTAGTCAATTCAATAACAATCATCTAATGTGTATTAAGGGGTCATATACCAATCCGAAAGAGTTAATTTCTTTCGTGGTATGTAATGAAGAGGAAAACTAATGGACTTACAAAACTTAATCTATTTACTACTCGCACTGGTCTGGCTCTCTGGTTTGATCTGGGCCAGTGTGATAGCATTTAGAAGCAGAAAAACCAACGATAAAACAACGTTAAAAACTAACAAAAGTCTAAATGTAAATATCGGCAAGATGAACGCAAAAAAATTGACAACTACGTATATTGGAAAGGACAAGCGATGATGAATAATGTAAAGTTGGTATGCGCAAATGTCGCGTTTATTTTCTTGGTATTATCCGGAGCGTGTATCAATCTAAACGCACGGATCATGACGCTTGAAACGAGCAACAGCGAGCTACAACAAACGATCCGGACTCAAAAGGACGAGCTCGAAAAAATCGAAGAAAAAAACACAATGCAGGACGTGATTATAAATAAATTGAACAATGATTATAATTCACGTATGGCTCAACAATTACAGGAGGTAGCAGATGAGAACGGAGTTGGAGGGTGATCTGACACCAGAAGAATTGTGTCAGACAATTATGGAGACTGTCATGAAAAACGCTGAGCTAATCACGATGAAAACAGGGGAAGATGATGGAATTGAAAAAAGAATTTTTCCAAGAAGCGGATAAGGCGATAGCTGAGTTTGAATCTGTTTACGAGTTTTTCAAAACCGCGAAAAGTCACAATGCATATCAAGACGGAGCGCGATATGAGAAATACAAGAAGCAAAACAGAATGCCATCATCTGCAATCATCGCGAAGTTTGTAGGTTTTGTAGAAACCGATCTGCTTTATGAATGTATGAAAGAGTCACTTGATAAAGTAGGCCCAGGACGGTCTAGCGAGGACCTGGTGGAACGATTCTACAGAGATAATCATAATTATAAACGGAATGAAGAACGCAAGCGAGAGCGTCGTTTAAAGCGTAAATTGGAAGCGTTAGATTTAATCTTAAAAATGGAAGGGTGGGATTGAATGCTTTTTGGTGAAGTGCTAAAAAATAAAACAAAGGAGAATGCAGACAATACACTCAAGAACTACCGCGTGCTGTTAAGAATTGCTGGGGAGGAATACAGCCCGAAAGTCACAGCCACTTACTCACTAGAGCCAAAGAGCGCACCAAGCTCCCCAAGCCGTCAAACTGAACAAATGGTTATAAGACGGGTAAGCGCCCAGCAAGAGCTGGAACTTATGGCATCGGCTATTAATAGACTGTCTGATCTCAATCTATCTCAGATTTTGATTGAGCGATATTGCCGAGTGCGATTCAGACAAGACAAGGCTATTTATCCAAGCCTTGGGTATTCGGAAAGTGAATACTATAGGTTGCTGGATCGGGCATTATTAGAGTTTGCTGAAGCCTATAAGGCTGGGGAATTGCTGGAATACAGATTCTTGGGAGATAATTGAAAGAAAATTGACAGTAAAAGCGCTGTATTGAGTGGTATTATAGTATTATCCAATGAAGTAGGAAGGACCTGCGCCATTTGGTTGTCTCATTATAGTAGGTTGCTGGGTAACTCAACGGTTAGAGTAACGGACTTTTCACCCGTATAATGTAGGTTCGATTCCTGCCCCGGCTATAAAAAGCACCGCAAAAAACAAAAAAAAAGAAAGTGACCGATGATGTCAGTTTGGTGCTACTGACTAGGCCCTTTAAAATATTTTGTCAATGAGGACAAAGTAGACCATATAACCCGAGAAGCGCGCATCGTCAAGGTGCGCTCTTTTTGGTGCTTGGAGCTAAAAAATGAAAATAGAAAAGATCAATATTTCGGAGATAACCGAATATGAGAACAACGCGAAGCTACACCCTCGCGAACAGATTGAGCAGATAAAGAAGTCAATCCAGGAATTTGGGAATAACGACCCGATAGCGATTGACGAGAACAACGTTATTATTGAGGGCCACGGACGCTACAAGGCTTTGCAAGAGTTAGGCTTTGACGAGGTGGAAGTGATTCGTCTATCTCACATGAGCGAGGAACAAAAGCGAGCTTATATCCTTGCTCACAATAAATTGACTATGAACTCTGGGTTCGACATTGAACTTTTGAATTCAGAACTTGAAAGCATTGTGAACATCGACATGGAAGACTTCGGTTTTGATTACTACGAGCCAGAGTCTGAAGTTGAAGAGGATGATTTTGAGGTCGAAGAAACAAAGGAGCCAATTGCTAAGTTAGGAGACATCTACCAGCTTGGACGACATCGTCTTATGTGTGGCGATTCTACTGATCCAGACCAGCTTGCGAAATTGGTAGATGGACAGCAGATTGACTTGATTGTAACAGACCCGCCTTATAACGTGGCCTACGAGGGTGGCACAGAAGAAGCTCTCACAATCATGAACGACAGCATGGATAATGAGTCGTTTAGAAAGTTTTTGAGAGACGCGTTCTTTGCTGCAGATACCGTTCTACGTGAAGGGGGGGCGTTTTACATCTGGCACGCAGATTCAGAAGGTTACAATTTTAGAGGTGCTTGCTCTGATATTGGTTGGACGGTGCGTCAATGTCTAATCTGGAATAAGAACACATTGGTTTTAGGCCGTCAAGATTATCAGTGGAAACATGAACCTTGTTTGTATGGCTGGAAAGAGGGGGCGGCACATTACTTTGTGAATGACCGTTCTTTGACTACTATCATTGAAGACGTGGAAGAGTTGAATAAAATGACGAAGGCCGAGCTAATTGAGTATATCGAGCGTATGCAGGCTAACTCACCGACAACTATCATCAACGAGAATAAACCAGCAAGAAATGGCTTGCACCCTACTATGAAGCCACTGAAATTGATTGAACGGCTGGTACGGAACTCTAGTAAGAAAGGTTGGAACGTGCTAGATAGTTTTAACGGCTCTGGCTCAACTATGATTGTTTGTGAAGATTTGGGTCGTAACTATTTTGGTATGGAGTTAGACCCACGGTATGTGGACGCTACAATTCAACGCTGGGAAGAGCACACAGGCCAGACGGCAGTTAAATTGAATTAATAACATTATTTGAAAAGGAAGTGAGGCGATGGCTGGTGCAGACAATTTAATACCAAATGAACAGCGAACGCCCGAAGAACGCCGAGCGAATGCAAGGAAAGCGGGTATCGCTTCCGGTAAGGCACGCAAAAGAAAAGCGAACATGAAAAAGACGCTTGAAGCTCTACTTGTTTCTAAAGTTTCAAATCCTCAGCTCTCTAGAGTGCTACAGGACATGGGTTTTGAGGACGATTACGAGTCAGCTCTCCTTTTGGTAGCGATGCAGAAAGCCTTAAAAGGCAGCTCGCGTCACATGGAGTTAATATCTAAGATAGTAAACAGCGAGGGTGCCAAGGATACGCTTGATAAGAAAGAACAAAAAGCACGTATCAAGGCTCTTGAGCTTGAGAACAAACGTAAAGCCCAAGCGTTAGACGAAGCGGGAGGTGGTGCTGATGAGTCAATTCTCATCATCGACGATATCCCGAACGACTAAGCCAACTATAAAACTAACAAAAGAGATCAACCCTAAGTTTTACAAAGTGTGGAGATCTTCAAAGCCTTATAATATTTTAAAGGGTGGTCGTAACTCGTTTAAGTCTTCAGTCATTGCTCTCTTACTTGTTTTTATGATGATTAAAGCGATAACCAAGGGGCAATGCGTAGAGATCATCATTGTCCGGAAAGTTGGTAACACAATCTTTGATAGTGTCTATAAAAAGATAATTTGGGCGCTTGATAAGTTCGGAATGGCTAATCAGTTCAAACGTACTAAAAGCCCTTATAAGATCGTACATAGGCGGTCTGGTTCGACGTTCCACTTTTACGGTCAGGACGACTTCCAAAAGCTAAAATCGAACGAGGTCGGAAAGGTTATCGCTGTATGGTACGAGGAAGCTGCCGAGTTCGCTGACTCCGAAGAGTTCGACCAGTCAAACAGTACCTTTATGCGTCAGAAGCACCCGGACTATCCGTTTGTACAGTTCTTTTGGTCGTACAACCCACCGCGTAACCCGTATAACTGGATCAATGAGTGGGTTGATTCGTTAAGGACAGCGGACAAGTATTTAATACATGAATCCAGCTATCTTGACGACGAGCTGGGCTTTGTAACCGAGCAAATGCTGGACGAGATAGAGCGTATCAAAGAGAATGACTACGACTACTACAGGTATTTATACCTGGGTGAGCCGGTTGGCCTTGGTACAAACGTGTATAACATGGATTTGTTTAAACGCGTAGACAAGATACCGGACGGTGAGCGTGTCATAGGTCAGTTATTCGCAGCAGATACAGGACACCAACAGTCAGCAACTACTTGCTTGCACGCTGTGGTTACTAACAGATCCAATCTCTATCTTGTGGATAACTACTACTACAGCCCTGCTGGTAAGGTTAAGAAGAAAGCTCCGAGCGTATTATCTAAGGAGCTACATGACTTTGTTATCAAGCAGACGCAGAAATATCCTAATGTACCAGTAATTGAAATGACGATAGATAGTGCGGAGGGAGCATTGAGAAACCAGTATTTAGAGGACTTTGGTATTCGCTGGCACCCAGTGGCGAAGAAGAAGAAAATAATAATGACAGAGTACGTCCAGTCGCTCCTTGCGAATGGCCGTTTTTATTATTTCCCAACCGAGAACAACCTCAAGTATTTCATTGAGGAACACAAACGCTACCAATGGGACGAGAAGACTGTCAAGGACGACGACCCGAAAGTTATTAAAGAGGACGATCACACTTGCGACGCGTTTCAGTATATGGTCGTAGACAATGCACAACTATTAAGATTAAAAGCCTAAGAAAGGTTTGAAATGAGTATCTTACAATCAATAAGAAATATTTTTAAGAGGGGTAAATATGTAATGACAAGCCAATCATTAGGCAATATCACAGAACATCCTAAAATCGCAATTAATAAGGACGAATACGATCGTATTCAAAAAAACTTGAAATACTATCAAAGTAAGTGGGACCCTATCCGGTATCGAAATTCTAACCGAGTTGATAAACAACGGACTAGAAATCACTTGCCTATTGCCCGCACGGCTTGTAAAAAGATTGCCAGCCTGGTATTTAATGAGCAGGCAGAGATAAGCGTTGCAAATGGAACGACAAACGAATTTATCCAGACTGTTTTATTAAATGACCGCTTTAACAAGAACTTTGAGCGTTACCTTGAGAGCTGTTTGGCCTTGGGTGGTCTTGCTATGCGTCCATACGTTGACGATGATAAGATCAAGATTTCATTTGTACAAGCCCCCGTATTTTACCCGCTACAATCTAATACACAGGACGTATCTTCTGCAGCCATCATCAATAAGAGTCAAAAGACTGTGGGCAAGGAAACAATCTACTATACTTTGGTCGAATTGCACGAATGGACCAAGGACAAGAAATACACAATCACTAACGAACTGTATCGTTCCAGCGAAAGGGAGCGCGTTGGTGACCGTGTACCGTTATCCGAGATCTATGAGGACCTTGAGGAAGAAGTAACGCTTGACGGGCTCACACGTCCTTTATTTACTTACCTAAAGCCCCCTGGAATGAATAACAAAGATATTAACAGCCCTTTGGGTTTGTCTATCTTTGATAATGCCAAGAGTACTATCGACTTTATCAATACAACGTATGATGAATTTAAGTGGGAAGTGCGCATGGGTCAACGGCGCGTGTTAGTACCAGACCAAACTGTCCGGATTGGTTTTGACCATCATGGAGACACTGATTTAGTCACGCGTGAATTCGATCCAGAGCAAAACGTCTATGAGCAAATTGACGGCGGTAAAGATACACCTATCAACATCACAGACCTCACTACTCCTATCCGTTCGGACGACTATATCAAGGCAATCAACGAGGGCCTTGCGCTCTTTGAAATGCAGGTTGGAGTATCCCCTGGTATGTTTACGTTCGATGGCAAGAGCATGAAGACTGCGACCGAGGTTGTATCCGAAAACTCTGATACATACCAATTGAGGAACAGCATCGTGAGCCTTGTGGATCAGTCTATTAAAGAGCTTGTGATCTCTATTTGTGAGATTGGTACGCTCTATGGCTTGTATAGCGGTCCTATTCCAGAGATGGACGATATCACGGTAAACCTTGATGATGGTGTCTTTGTTGATAAAAACAACGAGCTAGATTACTACGCTAAAGCCTTGTTAAGTGGCCTTGTCAGCAAGCGGTACGCTATTTCTAAGGCGCTGGGCTTGTCAGATGATGAAGCTAAACAAATGCTTGATGATATCAAAAAAGAAACCGCTGAGAGCATGGAGCTAGAGCGTAGCACAAGCGAAGTTGATATTTATGGAGTGTGAGTAAATGGCGCGTAACAAGTACCCGGTATTATTTAACGAGGAACAACTGGAATTACGCGCATCACAAGTTGGTGATATCTATCATCAAATGGCGCGTGACCTATTCGACGAGGTTATTGACAGGTTATTGGAGCGCGGTGCTGAGTCTTTGGCTGATAACCCGTATGTCTGGCAGTTAGAGCGTATGAGCCAGATGCACATGTTAAATGAGCATAACCTGGACACAATCGCCCGTTACTCCAAAATAGGCCGTGAACAGCTCAGAAAGGTCATTGAAGATGAGGGCTTTAAAATCTATCAGACTACCAAAGAACAGCTCATAGACGACCTCGGAGATGGTGATTTTGGCAATTCTAAACACGCGCAGGAGCTACTAGCCGGGTATTTTGAACAGTCGCACGGTGATATTAGTAACTTGATTAATACCACGCTTCCAGGCATCGTTACAGATGTATACCGTCAAATGGTCCAGGAAGTCGTAGCCCGTCAAGTGGTCGGTCTAGTCACACATGACAAGGCTGTATCTCAAACCGTCATGAAATGGCAAGAGATAGGTTTTAAGGGTTTTATTGATCGTGGTGGGCATTATTGGAAAGTGGACAACTACGCTAGGACGGTTATAAAAACTACTGTCATGCGTAGCTATCGAGAGATGCGGACCATGCCAGCGGACGAGCTTGGTATTGATACCTTTTATTATTCCAAAAAGGCTACGGCCCGCGAGGCTTGCGCACCACTACAGCACCATATAGTTACCTATGGCCCGGCAAGGGAAGAACACGGTATTAGTATTCTATCGCTTGCGGATCATGGTTACGGAACCCCTGGAGGCTGTCTTGGTATCAACTGCGGACACATGCTTACTCCATTTGTACCTGGCATTAATGAGTTGCCAGAGCTTGGTCCAGATGTTAAGAATATAACGCAAGAAGAAGCGATAAGAAATGCTAATGCACAATCTAAGCAAAGGGCATACGAGCGAGCTATTCGGAAGTCCAAGGAAAAGCTACACGTTGCCGAGAAGCTGGGCGACCAGGAACTTATCAGTAAGTTTAAAACTAAAATCAGAGATCAACAGGCAACCTTGCGAGATTATATCGCGGACAAACCTTTCTTACATCGTGACTATTCACGGGAAAGGTATTTCAAACCAAACGAAGAATAAAGGCTTTTATAGCCTTTTTTATTTTGCTCCCTTTCTGGATAATAGGTGATTTCCTCCTTTTTTCTTGCCTATTGCGGGATCGTAACCCGCTGGGAGCTTTCGTTGACGGACGTAAACCGTCGAAATCGTCTACTGGACGTAAAACAGAAAGGAGTTTTAAACATGAGTTTAAAACGCGAGATGTTAGTTGATGCAGGTATTGAAGACAAGGACACTATTGAGCGCATTATGGCAGCGTACGGGTCAGCAATCAAAGAAGCCAAGTCAGAGGTACAAGCAGAAAACGACAGCTTAAAAACACAACTTGAGCAACGGGACCAAGCTATCAAAGACTTACAAGCTAAAGAGGGAGCTAGTGAAGAAGCCAAGAAACAACTGGAAGACTTACAGGCTCAATTCGAAAGCTACAAGACTGAGAATGAAGCGAACCTTGCGCAAGTTAAGAAAACCAACGCGGTTGCATTGGCTTTGAAAGATGTAGGAGCGCATAACTCCGAGGACCTTATGAAGTTTATTGATCTTGACAGGATCGAACTTGCAGAAGACGGCAAGCCAAAACTAGAAGAAACTATCAACGGTCTAAAGGAATCAAGCCCTTACCTTTTTATCCAAAAGGAAGAACCACAGGAACCACAGCCAAAGTTCGCGCTTGGTGGCAATCCGTCCGCTGGTGGGGATAACAACCTCAGCCCGGAAGAACAAGCTCTATTTGCTGGCTTTGACAGCATTTAAAACAAAAGAAAGTAGGATAAACCTATATGACTATTAATTACGCATCAAAATTTGACGCTAAAGTAGATGAACGCTTCGCAAAAGAAGCCCTCTCTACTGGTATTATTAACCAGGACTTTGACTTTACTGGTGTAGATACCGTTAAAGTGTACTCAATTCCAACCGCTGGAATGAATGACTACTCTTTGACTGGTAACACTCGTTACGGTACGGCTGCTGAACTTGAAAACAATGTGCAAACATTGACTCTTACTAAAGACCGTTCATTCACGTTTACAATCGACAAACGCTCAGTGCAAGATACAAACGGCACAATGGAAGCAGGTAAAGCCCTTGCTCGTCAACTTTCAGAAGTGGTTATCCCGGAAGTTGATAAATACCGTTTCGGTAAAGTTGTTGCTGGTGCTGACACAGACCACGTCAAAACTGGCGCAGTAACTAAAAACAACGCGTATGAAGCAGTGCTTGACGGTCAAGTTAAATTGACTGATGCGCTTGTACCAGAAGAAGGACGCAAGCTACACGTATCTCCAGAGTTTTATAAACTCATCAAACTTGATCCATCATTCGTTAAAAACTCTGACCTTGGTCAAGAAGTAGCGTTCAAAGGTCAAGTGGGAGCTATCGACGGCTTGCCTGTTATCTTGACTCCAACTTCGCGCTTGCCTGAAAACGTAGCGTTTGTTATCGCGCACCCTATCGCTACCACTTCTCCTGTCAAACTCGAAGACTACAAGATCCACGATAACCCACCAGGAATCAACGGCTACCTTGTAGAAGGTCGTATTCGTTACGATGCCTTTGTCCTTGACAGCAAGAAAAAAGCGATCTACGTTCATAAAACAGCGTAAGAGGTGACCGATGGCAGAAGAAACAAAAACAACTAAAACAGAAGCGGTAACTGAACAGGCTGTGACGGTTTTGGTAAAGGACGATGTAACCTTTACTATCACTGATCCCAATCTAGTATCTGCTTTTCTGACTAGTGGGTACGAGATCAAGGAGTAACGAATGGCAAAATATAAAGCTACTTGTAACTTTTTGATCGAGTCAACAGACCAAAACTTTGACGAGGGCACGGTCTACGAGTTAACGACTGCAGAAGCAGAAGAAATCAACCAAAAGACAAACCTTGCCTTTGGTGAGGAATGGTTGGTTCTTGTTTCTGACAGCGAACCCGTGGCCCAAAAGGTTATCTCTGAATAGGAGGTATCATGGCATACTTAACGCATGAAGAATATCGTGAGTTAGGTTTTGAAAGTACATGCGAATTTGATGAGCTACTAAAACGAGCAGAGCTAGCTATTGACCTCTTTATCCGTCATTTTTACGAGTTCCATGACTTCGACAAAGATCATAAGATTCGTAAAAAGGCAGTTAAACTTGCTACGGCTTACCAGATCCAATACTTGGATAGCACGGGCATTTTAACGGCTGAGGATAAGCAGACAATCGCAAGTACCACACTAGGCCGTACAACGGTGTCATACAGCTCAAATAACGGCTCTAGAGCGTCTGAAACAGCATCGGGGTATAATCTATCACTTGACGCTTTTAACGCTCTTAAATCGGCTGGATTTCTGTATAGCGGGGTGGATTATGGTCGTTATTGATAAACGGACACTAGTTGACTCAGTGACGATCTCAAAGCCAACAGGAAAGAAAGACGGGTGGGGGAAAGAAGAGTTCTCCTACCCTATTCTTTTAAGCCCAGTACGCTTTGACCGTAACTTTGACGGTCCAGGGTCAGTCAATAACCCGTCCGGACAAAAGAACCCGTCATTTCGTGCGCCTGGGGTTATATTCGTTTACCCTCAGTATTGTGATGTAGAGATTGATTCATCATTTCGCAACTCGATTGTAAAGGACGGCGACGATGAATATATTGTAAACAAGATCATTCCTGTTTATGAGCCTTTCAGTCGCAGGGTCTTTTGCTACGAAATTACGATCTAGCGGTCATGTAGCAGGCAATGGCTCACAGATTATCTATAACACACCATACGCACGCGCCCAGTTTTACGGTGGTGCTTATAACAAGTATCGCAGTTTTAGCTTTGGGAAGTATACCACTCCTGGAACCGGGAAGCGCTGGGACTTAAAGGCATCAGCAAACCACGGTAACAAGTGGGCAGAAATTGGATTGAAAGCAATGGGATTGAATAAATGACAAGTAACAATGATTTTAACGTTGTTTTGCGCGATTTTATCAACACCCTCGGTCTACCGCTTGCTTGTGAGCTTGACTTTCTAAGCGAGCTGGACTCTTTGGTCCTATACCCGCTTCCAGGCGGTAAGGTTGAGCGTGTTTATATGGACGGCTCACGAGATGTGACTCTAATCTTTGAAATCGCAGTCAAGGTAAAGAATCAGCAAGTCGCGAGTGAGTG